>PXDN01000131.1 GCA_003566375.1 Opitutia bacterium | reverse complement strand
TGGACCTGGCTACCTTGCAATCGTTGGGCGACCAGTGCGGCGGCGCTTTTGAACGCATCCAGGCCCACGAGGCCCTGCTCAAATCCGAATCCCAGTTCCGCTTGGTCTGGAACGCCACCGACGACGGCATGCGCCTGGCCACCGAACAGGGCGTGATCCTCATGGTGAACGCGGCCTATGCCCGCATGACCGGCCTGCGGAAATGCGAGCTGGAAGGTCAGCCGATTTCAATTGTTGAACCGGAGGAAAAGCGGACTTCAGTTCGGAAAAAATTTCTCGCTCGTATCAAAAACCGCGAAGTCCGTTCACAACTTGAAATCAAATACACCCTTTGGAACGGAAAAACCGGGTGGTTCGAGATTTCGGACTCCCTTTTGGAAATCCCGGGCCAGCCCACCCTCCTTTTGACCCTCTTCCGGGACATCACCAAACGCCAGGAGGCGCGGGCGGAGCTGGACACCATTACCCAACGCCTGCTCGAATCATCCCGCCAAGCCGGCATGGCCGAAGTCGCGACCAACGTTTTGCACAATGTCGGCAACGTGCTCAACAGCGTGAACATTTCAGCCAATGTGGTGACCGACATTCTTTACAAATCCCGCTCCCGCGGATTGAGTCCGGCCATGGAACTGCTGCGGCAAAACAACGGCCGCCTGGGGGACTTTCTTGCCAACGACCCCAAGGGCCAACGCCTTCCCGACTATCTCGGCCACTTGGCCGAGCAGGTCAACGAGGAGCGGTCGCTCGCCATGAAGGAACTCAACACGTTGCGCGGCAACATTGACCACATCAAGGAAATCGTGGCCATGCAGCAGAAATACGCCCGCGTCTCCTCCTTTCGCGAAACCGTCGATTTGCGGGATTTGATCGAAGACAGTTTGCGCATGAACGGGGACTCCCTGATGCGTCACCACGTTCAAGTTGAACGCGTTTTTGAGGATGTTCCCACGGTCACGGTGGAAAAGCACAAGGTGGTGCAAATTCTCGTCAATTTAATCCGCAACGCCAAGCAGGCTTGCGACGCGGGAAGCCGCGATCCCAAGATCATCACCATTCGGCTGGGAGCGACCGAAAAGACCGCCCGCATCGCCGTGGCCGACAACGGGATTGGGATCACGCGGGAATACCTGACCCGCATGTTCACCCATGGTTTCACCACGCGCCAACAAGGCCATGGGTTCGGCCTCCACGGCAGCTCCATCGCCGCAAAAGAGATGGACGGCAACCTGACCGCCCAAAGCGACGGCCCGGGCCACGGCGCCGTCTTCACCCTCGAACTTCCACTCAACCCATCCGTTACATGAAAACACAACCCACCGCCCACCGCATCCTCGTCATCGACGACAACCGATCCATCCATGAGGATTTTAAAAAAATCCTCGCCTCCGCCACCGAACGGCAAACCGCACTGGACGATATGGAGCGGGAACTGTTTGGCGGATCGACCGATGCGTCCGGCGGTCCCGCCTACCGCGTGGAAGCGGCCCACCAAGGCGAAGAAGGGCTGGAGATGCTGCGCAAGGCGTTCCATGACGGAGATCCCTACTCGATGGCCTTCGTGGATGTCCGCATGCCGCCCGGCTGGGACGGCATCGAAACCACGGTTAAACTTTGGGAGGTGGATCCCCTGCTTCAAGTGGTGATTTGCACCGCCTATTCGGATTATACCTTGGAAGAAATGCTGCGGGAGCTGGGAACCACCGACCGGTTTGTGATTCTGAAAAAACCGTTTGATTCCATTGAGGCGGCCCAACTGGCGAATTCCCTGACTCAAAAACGGCGGCTGTTGCGGGAAGCGGCCGACCGCATGGCAAACCTGGAGGCGCTGGTGCAGGCCCGCACGCAAAAACTGGAAGAGGAAACCAACCGGTGCAAGGAACTGGCTCTCGCCGCCGAAGCCGCGAGCAAGGCCAAAAGCGAGTTTTTGGCCAACATGAGTCACGAAATCCGCACCCCCATGAACGGGGTCATTGGGATGACGAACCTGCTGCTGGCCGACCCGCTCACCCAAACCCAGCGGGATTATGTGCAAACCATCCGAATCAGCGGGGAATCCCTGCTGCGGCTGATCAATGACCTGCTCGATTTCTCAAAAATCGAAGCCGGCAAAACCTCCCTGGTGCGGCAGGAATTTCATTTGCCGGAGACGGTGGATGAAATCATGTCGGTTCTCTATCCGCAAACCCTTGAAAAAAACCTCCGCGTCTCCAGCCGCATCCACGAAGAGATTCCACCCAATCTGGTCGGCGACGCCGGCCGCTTGCGGCAGATTTTGATCAACCTGATTGGGAATGCCGTCAAATTCACCGACAAAGGTTCGGTGGCCTTGCGGGTTGATAAAATTTCGGAAACGGAAGAAACCATGGAGCTTCAATTTTCCATTCGTGATTCCGGCGTCGGGATTCCCGCGGCCGCGCGGGAAAAGCTGTTTCAAGCTTTTTCCCAAGCCGACACCTCCACCACCCGCCGTTTCGGAGGCACCGGTTTGGGGTTGGCCATCAGCCACAAGCTGGTTGAACTAATGGGAGGCGCCATCGGAGTCGAAAGCGAGGAAGGAAAAGGATCCACCTTTTGGTTCCGCATTACCTTCAACAAAGCCACCGTCGAGACGGAGGAGGAGCCCGAAACGGATTTCGTTTCGCCAAAGGACGGGAAAACCACCGACGCGGTGGATTCGATTACCGAAGAAGATTACGCCGCCACCGGGGAATCATCCCCGGAAATTCGAATCCTCCTGGCCGAAGACGACCGCATCAATCAGATGGTTGCCCGCATGTCCCTGAAGAAAGCGGGATATCCCGACCTGGAAGTGGCCGCCAATGGTAAGGAAGCCCTGAAGGTTTGGGAGAAGGGCGGGCACCGTTTGATTTTTATGGACTGCCAGATGCCGTTCCTGGACGGCTACGAGGCCACGCGTGAAATCCGCAAACGGGAAAAGGAAGGAAACCGCCCGCCGGTGTGGATCATCGCCATGACGGCCCATGCCATGCCCGGTGACCGCGAACGCTGTTTGGAGGCCGGCATGAATGATTACATTCCCAAACCGATTGACATGAACCGGCTAACCGAAGCCCTGCACAAAGCTACCGAGGCCCTGATGGAATCGGGCGTGGCGGCGGCATACAAATGAGGTTGGAGGCTGATTAACCGGTTTCGGAATCAACCGCGCCCGGCAGCCAAAAAGCCAAGGGAAGTTGATTTGAATATCCAACCAAAAACAATCGGCGCCAGCAGAAACCCGCCATTCAGGATCAACAAAAAGGTCATGTGTCCCGTGAGGTAGCCGGTGGCCAGCAGCAACGCCATGGAAATGACCAATTTCGCCTCCACGTTATCCATCATGCGACCGATCAAGGTTCCAAAGACCAAGGCGAAGACCGCCGGAATCCAATGGCTCATGATAAAGGTCAGGCCCCAGAGGTAAAATACCGGCGCCAGACAGTAAAAGAAGCCCCGCCGATGCACGGTTTGCAGCAAGAGACCTGTAAAGGCCACCGCGCAAAACAAAATCGAATCCATGTAACGGTCAACCCCTTCAAGGTTTTCCCCGTTTGCTTCAAACACGAAGGCCATTTCCCGCAAGAGGTAAAAGCCGGCCAGGGCCCGTCCCAAGTCCAACCAATTTTGCCAAGCCACCAATCCCAATTCGAAGCGGAACCGGTGAACATGCCTGTCCGCAAGCCGACTTTTGGTTTCACCGGATATGAAAATGGTGACGGGAAGCAAAAGAGCCACCGTCGCCGCGATAAAAATGGGCCAGTCTATGATCACGTTGAGAAGTTAATTCTGAATACGAAGCCGGTTTGCAAGAATGGAACTTTGGTAATTCTCCTTTGCTCAATTCCACCGCCCCCAACCTGACGGGGGGGTAACCAAAACGCCGAATCCCGTGCCGACCCGTCAACCCGTCAACCCATCAAGCATTGATGGTTTCGAACAGCTTGCTCGATGGCGGGCAGCGGACTTCCGTCAGGCGGCGTCCTTGTTTTTGTTGGGAGCGATTTTTTTCACGCGGGCCTTTCGGCGGCCTTCCACCACGGCGCGGTCAATCACCACTTCGCAGGAACCTTCGCGCTGGGGAAGCTCAAACATCACCTCCAACATCAACCTTTCCATGATCGAACGCAGTCCGCGGGCACCGGTTTTCAACTCGGTGGCCTTTTCGGCAATGGCGTGAATGGCATCGCGGGTGAAGGTCAGGCGGGCATTGTCCAGCGCGAAGAGTTTGCTGAATTGTTTCACCAAGGCGTTTTTGGTGCCTTGGAGGATTTTCTCCAAGTCGGCGACGGAAAGCTGATCCAAAACCGAAATGATCGGCAACCGCCCGATGAATTCCGGAATCATGCCAAAACGGAAAAGGTCCTCCGGTTGGATTTTTTCCATCAGGCCGGCCGCCTTTGAGTTATCATCCGGTTCCCGACTGCCGTAACCGAGAAGGTTCCCGCCCGAGCGGCGCTCCACGATCTGATCCAGCCCGACAAACGCACCGCCGCAGATGAAGAGAATGTTGGCGGTGTTGATCTGGATGTATTCCTGGTTCGGATGCTTGCGGCCGCCCTGCGGAGGCACGTTGCAAACGGTGCCTTCCAGGATTTTCAAAAGAGCCTGTTGGACGCCCTCGCCGGAGACATCCCGGGTGATCGAAACGTTTTCGGTCTTGCGGCCGATTTTATCGATCTCATCCACGTAAATGATGCCGCACTCGGCTTTTTTGACATCGAAGTTGGCGGATTGCAGCAACCGCAGGACGATGTTTTCCACATCCTCGCCGACATAACCGGCCTCGGTGAGGGTGGTGGCGTCGGCAATGGCGAACGGCACGTCGAGAATCCGCGCCATGGTTCGGGCCAGCAGCGTTTTTCCGCACCCGGTCGGACCGATCAGCAGAATGTTGCTCTTTTCGACCTCCACATCGGTAAACTCCGCCGACATGGATCCGGGGACTTTCCTCCCGTCGCGTTCGAACATCAACCGTTTGTAATGGTTGTAAACGCCGACCGCCAATACCTTCTTCGCGTGATCCTGACCGATAATGTAATCATCCAGCGCGGCCTTCATCTCACTCGGCTTGGTCAGCTGGAATGGGACATCCCCGCCGCCTTGTTCAGGCTTGGATTCGCGGTCAATGATGGTTTTGCAGACGTTGACGCAGGAATCGCAGATAAACACATCCGGTCCGGCAATCAACTTCTTCACCTCGTTTTGCGATTTCCCGCAAAACGAACACATCGTCATTCTGGAAGATTTGGCCATGGGAAAATCAACCGGCTTTGCGCAGGGTGTCCGCCTGGCTTTTCAATTCGATGACATGGTCAACAATGCCGTACTCCTTCGCTTCCGGGGCGCTGAGGAAATAATCCCGGTCGGAATCCTTTTCGATCTGACCGGGGGTTTTGCCGGTGTGGCGGGCCAGGACCTCGTTGAGTGTTTTGCGCCAGTTGAGAATTTCCCGGGCCTGAATGGCGATGTCGGAAGTTTGACCGGTGGCCGATCCCGAGGGTTGGTGCATCATGACGCGGCTGTGCGGCAGGGCGTAGCGTTTGCCCGGTGTTCCCGCCGCCAGCAAAACCGTGGACATGCTCGCGGCCATGCCGACGCAATAAGTCACCACGTCACACTGAAGGAAATTCACGGTGTCGTAAATCGCCATCCCCCCGGTCACCACGCCGCCGGGCGAGTTGATGTAAATGTGGACGTCTTTCTTGGCATCCTGCATCTGCAAAAACAACAACTGGGCAATGACCGAATTGGCCACGAAGTCATCGATGGGCGAGCCAAGGAAGATAATACGGTCTTTCAGCAGCCGGCTGTAAACATCCATGCTGCGCTCGACGCGCCCGTCGTTTTCGATGATCTGCGGTAAATAATAACTCACGATTCTTTTTTCGGTTGGGAAGTGGAATCGCTGATGGTAGCCTTTTCCACGAGAAATTCAAGCGTCTTATCGAGGATGATTTCCGTTCGGATCGTTTCCACGCGGTCCCGGTCGTTGCGGAGATCCTTGGCGATTTTGTCCGGTTTCTGGTTGGTGCGGCGGGCCTCGGCCATGATGAAACGGCCGAAATCTTCGTTTTCGACCGTCAATTTCTCCTTCTCCGCGATCCGGCCCAGAATCATGCGGACCTTGGACCGCTGAACGGCAACCTTGCGGGCTCCCTCGTACAATTCCTGCTTGCGTTCCTCAAAGGCTTCCTGCGGAACCCCCCGGCGCATGTTTTGCTCCAGAAACCCGCGCAGCACCTCCTCGGTCTCCGCTTCCAGAATGGTTTCCGGCAGGGGAAATTCGATTTGGGAGGCCAATTTTTCCGCCGCCTGGTTGCGGAGGGCGTTGCGGTTTTCCGCCTTGCGGCGCTGCTCCAAATCCGCCCGCACCCGTTCTTTCAATTGAGCGACATCATCCAACCCCAGCCCTTTGGCGAATTCATCGGTCAATTCCGGCAAAATGCGCTCGCGCACCTCCGTCACCTCCACGGCATAGACGGCTTCCTTGCCCCGCAGGGGTTCCTCGGAAAAATCTTCGGGGAAGGCAACCGGAATCTCCTTGGCGTCCCCCGCCTTGAGTCCGAGCAGGGCGTCGGCAAACCCCGGGATCGCCGACTCCGCGGCCCCGGCCTCTTCCCAAGTGCCGGTTTGCTTGCCGAAAACCGGCCGATCCGCGACGATTTCGGCCACCGGTTGCTCCCCGATTTTCCCCTCGTAGGAGAGCTTCAGGTAATCCCCCTTTTCAGCCGCGCGCTCCACCACGTTGAAATCAGCCCGCTGATCGCGGAGCTGGTTGATGGCACCTTCGACTTCCTCGTCCTTGACCTCGTCGCTCTGGCGGGTCAGCTCCAGTCCGGTGTAGTTCGGCAGGGTGAAATCCGGGCGAATGTCCAACTCGAAAACCAACTCGTTGTTTTCCCCGGTTTTGATTTCGCCACCGGAAACGTTGAGCAACTTCACCGGCTCCACTTTAGTCTCCTTGAGTCCCTGGCGGTAGGATTCCGACAGCAGTTTCTTGTTCAACTCATCCTGAATCTCCCGGGAATACCTTTTTTCCACCATCGGCAGCGGGGCTTTGCCCGGACGGAAACCGGGGATGCGGACCACCTTGGCGATGTCCCGCACCACGGAAGCGCGTTCCTTATCCACCTCGGAGGCCTCGACCGCAACGAGAATCTTTTTCCTGGTGTCGTTTATATCTTCGATTTTGATGTTCACTGTTGGTAAAAAAAAGGTGGAAACCGGCGGCCGCTTGCAACCGGCGATCCTGCAAAACCGGTTAAAGAATAGAAAAAGGGAGTGCGGGTCAATAGCGCGGCATTGGCGGTGCCGAAAAAACAGGGCAATCCGGAAGGATCCCGGCCCCTGGCGGCAAATCCAATCGGATGGGCGGGATACCATCCCCCCGCCACCACCGTTCACGCGGCGGAAAGGTGCTTTTCCGGCTTGGTTTGTGGGGAATTGTGAAAAATTATTAAATTCCGGAAAACTTCAGGTTTGATTTGCTTATTGTCTTGCCAAAAAGAGATCGGCTTAGTGAAAATGAACAAGCCTTTTTTAATCGTTCTCAATCCACTGTGCCACATGGAATTTGTCATCGAGACCGAGAAACTCTGATCTCCCAAACCCTGATTTGACCATGCATACTTCCACCATCCCGCATCCCCGCGGAAATCCCCTTCCTTTTTATTTCCGCTTCCTGGCCACTCTCGCCCTCCTCCTGTTTCCGGGTTTCCTCACCGCCCAAACCTACACCGTCACCGGCACGAACTACGTTGGTTACACGGCGCCGGGTTACCTGATCGACGCGGACCGCACGGTGGACTACAATCTCGATGGTCAACCTTTCACCCACGGCGATTACAACCGCTGGTATTTGCCGGTGCGGGCCACCGGAACGGTTACCGACGGCACGTCGTTGAGCTACCGCATGGCGTTCAGCCTGCTGGACACCACCTCGGGAGATTTGGTCGATCTGGAAAACGTTACCACCGGCGCCACCGTGCAGCGCATTTTCTCCGCTTCCTCATCCAACGCCTCGCACACCTACACCGCCAATCTGGTGGTGGCCTCCGGGGTGCAACTCGACCCCAACCGCACCTACCGGGTGCGGGCGACTTTCCAGTCACAAACCTTTTTCTGGGATCCGGGTACCGGCATGTTAATCCCCATCTGGATTGACCGCGCCACCCAGGATTCCATTGCCCGCGCTTTCATTCATTTTAAAGGGCCCTGGGGAAGCGATCTGGCCCGCAACGTGGTCACCCGGGTGACCAGCCACGCCCACACCCGCCGTTACGCCCTCGGCAACTCCGCCACCCAAAACGAGTTTGCCACCACCGTCGGCTACACCCTGCACCGGTATGACGAGCCGCATGCCTTCTCCTTCGGCACCGACACCATCACCGTGCGGGTGCAAATCGAATTATACAACAATGTGGACGCGGCTCCGGTCGCCGTGGCCGCCACCACATTCACCGATCCGGTTACCATGGCCCGCCACAGCGGGATTTTGGTTCGGCAACCGGTTTCAGTGAACCGCAGTTTTGAAATCGAATACGAACCAACCACCCAGCTCGACTCGGTCAACCGCACCTACCGCGTGGTGGCCACGGTCGAGCACTTGGAAACCCCGTTCACCAATTTCTGGAAATTCGCCCGCACGTTGCAGACCCCTTCCCTCCGCTTGATCCACCTCAACGGCAACCTCGCGTTCGGCTCCATCCAATCCACCCTTTCCAGCCTCACCTCGGTCTCGGCTCCCGGTTCCGTTTCAGGCGGTTTGAACAATACCTCCATGACCGGCGCGGCGGGTTCCGTCAACGGCACCGGCCACACCTACGGCCCGGCCAACATCAACATTTCCGTCAACCCGGCGGGCGACGCCTTCATCCGCTCTCCCTCCACCGTAACCTTGAATCCCCCGTCTTCCCCGGACCGTGATTCCATGGCCGGCGTCCGGTTTGACCGGGGTCCGATCACCCTATCCACTTCGGGGGCCACCGTTTCGAATCTCCATGTCATCCTGCCGGCCGGCTTGGGGATTTCCCCCACCGACGACACCAAGCAGTTCTCCCCCCGCCTGAATTTCACC
>PXDN01000366.1 GCA_003566375.1 Opitutia bacterium | reverse complement strand
TCCCGCTCGCGCGCGCTCTCCCGCACGAGATCCTCATACAGGGCCAGCGCCTTGGCGGAACAGGTTTCGCGGGAAAAGTGGTCGGCGGTCAGACGGGCTTCTTTCCGCAACCCGGCGCGCACCCCTTCGTTGGCGGCGATTTTTGCCAAGGCCCCGGCAAACTCGTCTTCTTTGGCGGCGGCCGGAAGCATGAAGCCGTTTTTCCCGTCGCGCAAAACCTCCCTCACCCCGGACGCGTCCAAGGCCACCACCGGCAGCCCCGCCGCCATGGCCTCGGCCAGGACCAGTCCCTGGGTTTCACTGAAGGAGGAGAAAGCAAACAAATCCATCGCGCCATAGGCGTCGTACAGATCCGAACCGCTCCGCTTGCCGGCCAACACCAGCCGGTCTCCCAAACCGTGCTCGGTGAAGATGCGCTTCATCTTTCCGGCGGACGGCCCGGACCCCACCACCAGAAACACCGCGTCCGGCCGGTCTTTCAAAAAGGCGCCCACCGACCGGCAGAGGTAGTCGAGATTTTTTTCCTCCGCGAGCCGGCCGACCGTTCCCACCACAAACGAGTCGGCGGGAATACCGACCGCGCGCCGGAACCGTTGGCCGTCCCCCCCGGCGAACGCCGCGACGTCGATGCCGGTCGGAATCACCGTCACCGGCGCCTCCACGCCCCGTCCGCGGATCAATTTGGCGATGCTTTCGCTCGGCGCGATAACCGCGTCGCACAAATTCGCGTAGTGAGTGGACATTTCCATGACAAACGACTCCATGCGCTTGGACGGAAACGGCACGTAGTGCACATACTCCTCGTAGAGGGTGTGGTGGGTGAAGACCACCGGGACCCCGTTGTCCGCGCCGAGGCGCAAAGCGGTGTCGCCGAGCAAAAACGGGTGGTGGGAATGAAAAACGTCGGCCTCGAAACCGAGCACCCGCGGGTGCAGCATGCTCAGGAGGGGGAGCCGCACGGAAAAATCGCTGCCGTTGAACTTCTGGACGGCCGGCACCCGCACCACGTTTTTCTCAATCTCCGGGTCCACCGATTCCAGATCGGGAAACGTCGGGGCCACCACCAGCGCCTCGTGCCCGGCCTTTCGGTAATCCTCGGCAAAGGTATGCACCGAGCGGGCGACCCCGCCGACGTGGGGCAGGTAGGTGTTGGTCATCATGCAAATTTTCATCCCGTGAAATCAATTCATGCCGCCACCGACATCCGGATCCCGGCAATTGTTCATGGTGGAAAACAAGAACCGCATTTCCAGAGCCTGCGCGTTTTTCACACGGGAAGAAAGCATAAAACCAAACCACCCCGGACGGAAAACAGCCGAAGCGCGGCTGCCGCAACCGGCCCGGCCGGGCCTTCCTCAGCTTCCCGCCGACACCGAGGAGGCGGAACTGAACTTGGAGCGGAAACCGGCGGCGATGTAGTCGCGGTTGAAACGGGCGATGAAATCCTCGCTGATCAGCTTCGGGCAAACGGCGGAACACTCGTATTGGTTCGTGCAATTGCCGAACCCGGCCTCGTCCATGGTCTTGACCAAGGCCAGCACCCGGCTGTCTTTCTCCGGTTTTCCCTGGGGAAGCAGGTTCAACTGGGAGGACTTGGCCGCCACAAACAACATGGCCGACGCGTTTTTGCAGGCCGCCACGCAGGCCCCGCAGCCGATGCAGGCGGCCGCGTCCATGGCCAGTTCGGCCACCTCTTTGGACACCGGAAGGTTGTTGGCGTCGGGCGCGCTGCCCGTCCGCACGGAGATGAACCCGCCGGCCTGGATGATTTTGTCAAAAGCGGCCCGGTTGACGATCAAATCGCGGATGACCGGAAACGGATTGGCCCGGAACGGTTCGACGGTGATGGTTTCCCCGTCGTGAAAACTGCGCATGTAGGTCTGGCAGGTGGCCACCCCCCGGTGCGGGCCGTGGGGCTTGCCGTTGATGGTGAGGGAACAGGTTCCGCAAATTCCCTCGCGGCAGTCATGGTCGAAGGCGATCGGCTCCTCTCCTTTTTCGGTGAGTTCCTCGTTGATCACGTCGAGCATTTCCAGGAACGACATGTTCGGGTTCAGCTCGGGGGTGTCGTAGGTTTGGAACCCTCCTTCGCTTTGCTCGTTTTTCTGACGCCAGACTTTGAGACGGACTTTCATGGGTGCTGTGGAATCGGTTTGCGCGGTTTATTTGTAGTTGCGGACGGCCATCTTGATTTCCTCGTAAACCAGCGGCTCGCGATGCATGACGGGAGGTTCGTTTTCCCCTTTGAATTCCCAACAGGAGACGAAACCAAAATCGTCATCATTGCGGAGGGCCTCGCCATCCCCGGTTTGGTGTTCCTCGCGGAAATGCCCGCCGCAGGATTCCTTGCGGTCAAGGGCGTCGCGGCACATCAACTCGCCGAGTTCGAGAAAATCGGCCACCCGGCCGGCTCTTTCGAGAGATTGGTTCAGTTCCTCCCCGCTGCCGGGCACATTGACGTTTTCCCAATATTCGGCGCGGAGTTGCGGGATCAATTCGATGGCTTTTTTGAGGCCGTCCTCGTTTCGGGCCATGCCGCAGTAATCCCACATGATCTTGCCCAACTCCTTGTGGAACGATTGCACCGTGCGTTTGCCCTTGTTGTCGAGCAGGCGTTTCACGCGGCCGTTAACCTCATCCTCCGCCTTGCGGAACTCGGGATGGTCGGCGGGCGGACGCTTGCCGAGAGCCGTGGTCAGGTAGTTGCCGATGGTGTAGGGAATGACGAAATAGCCGTCGGCCAGTCCCTGCATGAGGGCGGAGGCGCCGAGCCGGTTTGCGCCGTGATCGGAGTAATTGGCCTCCCCGAGCACGAACAGGCCCGGGATGTTGCTCATCAAATTGTAATCCACCCAGAGACCGCCCATGGTGTAGTGAACGGCGGGGAAAATGCGCATCGGCACCTCGTAAGCGTTTTCGTCGGTGATTTCCTTGTAGATGTCGAACAAGTTGTTGTAGCGCTCGCGGATGGTGTCGAGGCCGAGGCGGTTGATCGAGTCGGAGAAATCCAGATACACGCCCAACCCGGACGCGCCAACGCCGCGGCCCTCGTCGCAAACCCGCTTGGCCGCGCGGGAGGAGATGTCGCGGGGAGCGAGGTTGCCGTAAGACGGATACATCCGCTCCAGATAATAATCCCGCTCATCCTCCGGAATGTCGCCCGGCGCGCGCTTGTCGCCCACCTTTTTCGGCACCCAGATGCGGCCGTCGTTGCGGAGGGATTCGGACATCAGGGTCAGCTTCGACTGGTAATCGCCGGAGACCGGGATGCAGGTCGGGTGGATTTGGGTAAAGCAGGGGTTGCCGAAAACCGCGCCGCGGCGGTGGGCGCGCCAGATGGCGGTGGCGTTGGAACCGCGGGCGTAGGTCGAGAGGTTGAACACGTTGCCGTAACCGCCGGTGGCGAGAATGACGGCGTCGGCCGAGTGGGAGCTGATTTCCCCGTTGACCAAATCACGCACCACAATGCCCTTGGCATGGCCGTCCACCAACACCAAATCGAGCATTTCCCGTTGGTTGAACATGGTCACGTTCCCCAGGCCGATTTGGCGGCTGAGGGCCGAGTAGGCGCCAAGGAGCAATTGTTGCCCGGTTTGGCCGCGGGCGTAAAAGGTGCGGGAAACCTGGGCGCCGCCGAACGAGCGGTTGGCCAGCAAACCTCCGTATTCGCGGGCGAACGGCACGCCTTGGGCGACGCACTGGTCGATGATGTTCGCGCTGACCTGGGCCAGCCGGTATACATTGGCCTCCCGCGAGCGGAAATCGCCCCCCTTGATTGTGTCATGGAAAAGCCGGTAGACGCTGTCGCCGTCATTCTGGTAATTCTTGGCGGCGTTGATCCCGCCCTGGGCGGCGATGCTGTGGGCGCGCCGGGGGCTGTCGTGAAACACGAAGCATTTCACCTTGTACCCCAATTCACCCAAGCTGGCGGCCGCCGAGGCGCCGGCCAAACCCGCGCCCACGACGATGATTTCAAATTTCCGCCGGTTGTTCGGGCTGACGAGCTTGCTCTCAATCAGGTGCCGGTCCCACTTCTGGGCGAGCGGTCCGGATGGTGTTTTGGCATCGAGATTCATAAGGACGCGATCAAGGAGGGATTCTGGATGTCCACCCAGCCGAAGAGGACCGAGAGGGGGATGAGGGCGTTTCCGATGAAATACAACACGCTGATGGCGATGGCGGCGTTGGCCAGCCCGTTTCGCCAGCGGTTGGTCAAAAGTCCAACGGATTGGAACATGCTGGCGATGCCGTGGCTGAGGTGAATGCTCAGCAAGCCGATGGCGACGATGTAGAACAGGGAAACCAGCGGGGATTGAAACCCGATCACCATCATGCTGTGCACATCGAGCACCTCAATCTGCTGCCCTTGGTGGGTGATGGTCGCGGTCATCTCGTTGTATTTGTCATACGGCCCGATGCGAACGGTGAAGTGGGCGAGGTGGAACAGCAGGAAGGCCAGCACGATGAATCCGCTCCACCGCATGGTGCGGGAGGCGTAGGAGGCCTGGATGGTGTGGTCGTAATCGTAGCCGCGCGGCCGGGCTTTTCGGTTTTCGATGGTCAACTGGACGGCCGCCCAAACATGCAGCACCAGCGCCGCCAGCAGGAAGAGGCGCACCGCCCAGAGGCCGGGACCCATCGACTGCAGGAAGTGGGCGTAGCTGTTGATAACCTCCGGCGCCGCGAATATTTGCAAATTCCCGATCAAGTGACCGATGACAAAACCGATCAGGATCAGCCCCGTGACGGCCATGATGACCTTCTTGCCGATCGACGATGTGAAAAAGTGGGTTGCCTTGTGCATCAGGTGGTTCTGCGATATACGGTGAAGATTCCAAGGAATCCGGCCAAGTTTTCAATGTGGCGTTTCAAAACGAGATTCAGGCTACGGTTCCGGGCCGGGGGGTCAATCCATCACTTTTTCTTATAAGGCCCCCTTCCTGAAACCCTCCACCCGGCTTATGAAAGAGCCCTGTTTAAGACTTCGCCGGGGTGAACAGCCAAGAATGAAACCAAATCGAGGCGTAAAGCCTCTCCTACAAAAGGCGGTATCAAAATAGAAGGGAGTTTACCCCCGATCCGGTCAACCGATTGCGCTTGGTTTTTCGGCAACCGCATCAGGTATAATCCGCCCGTGCACGCCCCCTTTGCGATTGAAACCGGTCCGCGCCTCTCCATGCTGACGTCCTATGGCGCACACATGCACAAGTCGTTTGCCGATCCCGGCCATGTTCTTCCGGCCGGTCTTCCTTCTTTGCGCCGCCGGCGGCCTGCTCGCCGGGTGCGGCACAACCCGCCAATCCATTCCACCCGAACCGCTACCGGCGCCCGTGTTGGGCACGGTGCTCCATGTTGATTCGGCCCAGGATCTCGCGGTCGTCTCGCTTCAGTCCAACGCACGCCTGGCGGGCCCCTTTCTTTACTCGCGAAACCCGGCCCTGCGGGAAACCGCCCGCCTGGAGGCCGGCGCCCAGCGCAGGGGACGCATGTTGGGCGTCCGCATCCTCTCCGGCCTGCCAAATCCGGGAGATGAAGTCCTCGCCGCCCCAAAGGAGGAGACGGAAGAGGAACCCGGTGCCTGAGGCGTCTTGAATGGAAAACAAAAAACCCGCGGCTCCGAAAAGCCGCGGGTTATAAGGAATCGGACGTGATCAACACGCCGACCGGATTAGAATCCGGCGGTGTAGGAAATGGTCCAGAAGAGGTTCTGGCCGCGACCGTTGACCATTTGGTTCACTTTTTCACCGGTGTAGTAATGCACCCCGGCGGTGACAGTGGAGTTGGCGGTCAGGTGATACGGAATCTCGCCGGAGACACCATAGTAGTGGTAGTTCTCAGACACGCGCATCGCACGGTTTTTCATGCTGCTGCCGGACTGGAGACCGTAGGTGGCCGAAACGTCGAGGCTGGCGGCGAGGCCGAATTCTTCCAGCGGGAAGCTGTAACCAACGCTGCCTTCAACCACGTGGGAACGCACGTCGAAATCGTAGAAGTAGTAGAGCGAAGCGCTCACGCCTTCCACGCCGAAGTCAGAAACCTTGGTGCCAAGGAATGCTTCGTGCGAGCGGTTCACACCGGCGTTGGGCCAGTGATAAACGGTAAAGCCGACGTCCAGCACCAGTTCAGGAAAATCCGGAACGGCCACGGCCAAACCGGCGTAATACTGGAGCTCACTTTGCAGACCGTCGATCGGCAAGTTGGTCCACAAACCGGCGTAAAAGTCACCGGAGGCGACTTCAATGGACGGTTGGAAGGATTGATCAGCGCGCTCCAAGCCACGATAGACGTACTCGGAAGCGAAGGTAATGTCAGAGGTGACACTCAATTCGGAAGCCGTGGGAACCCACTGGGCCGAAAGAGAAGAACCACCCAAAACCGCAAAAGCGGAAATCGAAGCGATTGTTTTGTTCATAGCTATACTGTAGTTTGTGTTTGTTTGTAGATGAAATCAGGGAATGATTTCGGAACACATAGAAAGAGGCTTGCCCGCAAAGATCAAGTAAAAAAACAGGATAATTCTCACTCATCCAACCAATGGCACCAGCAGACAGAAACATGCTTTACCACTTAATTATTAATATTTTATGGATCTTTCCCATGAAGCACGGAACCGAAAACACTCATCAAAAACTTCGAAAAAAACTCTCCGCATCACCAAAGTCCCGCGCCATCCCCGAACCGGAAGGTGAAGCGTATTTCACCTTGCGGTTACCTTTGACGCGTTCGATTTCAGCATGAAACCAACCACCCAACCCATTCTTCTCCTCGCCGGACTGTTCGGTTTGGCCGGGGTCACCCTCGGGGCCTTGGGCGCCCATGCCTTGGAGGAAACTCTCGCCGGAAGGGAAGCCACCGCTTCTTGGAACACCGCCGTCCTCTACCATCTGGTCCACACCGCCGCCCTGCTGGCCTGCGGCATGACCGGACCCGGTCGAAACGGGCGCCTGACGCGCTGGGCCGCCGGATTTTTCGCCGGGGGAATTTTGGTTTTCTCCGGCTCAATCTACCTGCTGTCGCTGGGCGGGCCCCGGTTTTTGGGGCCAATCACCCCCGTGGGCGGTCTGCTTTTCATGGTCGGCTGGGGATTGATCACCGCCGCCGCGTTCCGGTCTTCCGGAAAACCGTTCGCTTCCTGATTGATGAGCCCGCGCCTCCCTGCCAATTTGGAACCGGTCCTGCGCGCCGTGCGCCGCGTCGGCACGCCTTACCTGGTCGGTGGATGCGTGCGTGACTGGCTGCTGGGTCTCGAACCCCACGATATGGACATTGAGGTTTTCGGGACCGGATTCGACCGTTTGCGGGAAACCCTGGCCCGCTTCGGCCCCACCGACGTGGTGGGCAAAAGTTTCGGGGTGGTGAAACTGCGGCTGCCCGACGCCGAATACGATTTCGCCCTTCCCCGGCGGGAGCGCAAAACCTCCTCCGGACACCGTGGTTTCGCGGTCGAGGCCGACGGCGGCATGACCGTGGAGGAGGCATCCTCCCGCCGTGATTTCACCATCAACGCGATGGCGTGGGACCCGGAAACCGGCTGCATCCTCGATCCGCACGGGGGGCGGGCCGATTTGGAAAAACGGATTCTCCGCCACATCGGCCCGGCCTTCGCCGAGGATCCGCTGCGGGTGTTGCGCGCCATGCAACTGGCCGGCCGCCACGATCTGCGAACGGCGCCGGAAACGGCGGCCCTCAGCCGCCGCATTCTCGACTCCTTTCACGAATTGCCGATCGAACGGATTTGGGCCGAATGGGACAAATGGGCGCGCTTGTCCACCCGTCCCTCGCGCGGCCTCGCGGTCCTGCGGGAAACCGCTTGGTTGGGCCATTTTCCGGAATTGGCGGCCATCGACGGCGTGCCCCAGGAACCGGAGTGGCACCCGGAAGGGGATGTGCTTACCCACACCGGGCACGCCCTTGACGCCTTGGCCGGCCTGCCCGGCTGGCGGGAAGCCGGTGACCACCGCCGCCGGGTGCTCATGTTAGCCGTGTTGTCCCATGATCTCGGAAAAGCCACCACCACCCGCCAAACCTTCAAACATGGCCGTAACCGCTGGACCAGCCCGGGCCACGACCGCGAGGGCGGTCCCCTGGCGGCGGTATTTCTGGCCTCCATCGGGGCTCCGCCCGCGTTGCGCCAAGAAGTGGTTCCGCTGGTGGAAAACCACATGTTTCCCCTCCAAGTGGGAGAGCACCCCACCGCCACGGCCGTGCGGCGGTTGGCGGCCCGCCTGCATCCGGCCACCATCGGGGATTTGGCGCTGGTGGTGGAGGCCGACGCGGCCGGGCGCCCCCCTCTTCCCCCCAAACCTCCGTCGGCCCTGGCCGCGGTGATCGAGACCGCGCGCGGCCTGCGGGTTGAAAGCAAAGCCCCCCGTCCACTGATACTCGGCCGCCACCTGATCGCGGCCGGGCTCTCCCCCGGACCCCATTTCAAGCCGCTGCTCAACGAGCTTTTCGAAGCCCAACTGGAGGGTGATTTCTCCACCGAGGAGGAGGGCCTGCGGCTTCTGCGGGCCAAGCTGGCGGAAAAGAATCCGCCCGGTTGACACCGGACCCATCGCACGCAGGCTGATGACAGTCCGCCACCGAAGGCCGGACCCCGGACGAGACGCGCCGTACCCGGACAGGACAAGACGACGCTATTATCGAAAGGTTCGGCCATGGCATGGATATATTTGTTGTTGGCGGGATTGTTGGAGGTTTGCTGGGCGGTCGGCCTGCGCCAAACCCACGGCTTCACCCGCATTCTCCCCTCGCTCTTCGTGGCGGGCAGCTTGATCGGCAGCCTGTTTTTTCTGGCTCTGGCGGCGCGGCAAATCCCGATCGGCACCGCCTATGCGGTCTGGGTCGGCATCGGTGTGCTGGGAGCCGCCGGACTCGGGGCGCTGCTTTACCAGGAAGCGTTGACCGGGCCCCGCCTGTTTTTCCTGGCGCTGCTGGTGATGGCCATCGCCGGGCTGAAACTTACGGCGATTGTCCCCGGAGACACCGCCACCGCCGCCGAAATTCGCGGCGGGGACCGGGCGGAAGACACCACGCTCTCCGGGAGAAGCTGATTTCGTTCCGCCGTCTCCGTTTCATTCTGATTCGGGACCCAACCGCACCACTGCCCGCACCGGGTAACGATCGCTCGGATACACGGGCGGTTTG
>PXDN01000035.1 GCA_003566375.1 Opitutia bacterium | reverse complement strand
GGCGGGGCCGCCCGCCTCCGGGGGTCGGGCAAGCAGGGGGGCGCTCCAGTCAAGCCAGCGTTGTCCGCTGAGGTATTTGGCGGAGGGTTCGCCGGTGATCCGCTCCCGGCTGGCCGCCAGCTCGATCCATAGGTTGGTCAGCGTGTGGATGGGACCTGGTCCCATGTCGGGCGCCCGGCCCAGGTGCAGCAGTTCGATGCCGCTCCGGTGGCGCGTGACCGGGTCACGCAACAAGCGGTTTTCCCGCTCGGCGGCGGTCCGCCGCTCCACCGTTTCCCAGTCGAGCTGTCCATCGCGGAAGCCCACCATGGCGAGGGCTGGCGAATCGGGGCGGAAGGTGTTGACGAAAAGCCAAGTCTCCGGAAAGACCTCCTGAAAGGTGCGCAGGATCACCTCCAAATCTTCCGGCCGCAGTTGGTACAGGGCGAGCCATTGGCAAAACAGGCCGCCGGGACGCAGGGAATTGCGCACGGCGGCGAAATGTTCGCGGCTGTAGAGGCGCGCCTCGCCCGGGCCCCAGGGCAGGAAGAGGTCGCCCGCGACCACGTCGAATTGATCCCGCGACGCCGCCATGAAAGTCCGCCCGTCTTCAATCACCACGCGGGCGCGCGGGTCATCGAACAGCCCCTGATTTTCGACGGCAAACCAATCCCGCGAGGCCCCCGCCACCTGGGCGGACAACTCCACCGCCGTGATTTCCCCGACTTCCCGGTGCAGCAACGCCGCCCCCGGGGTGATGCCGGTCGCCAGCCCGATGAACGCCACCCGTTCGGGGTTGGGATGGAGCAACAGGGGCAGGTGCGCTTGGCGCTCCTGGTCATGGCGGGCGGAGGTGGTGCCGAGCATGTATTGATTGTAAACCAGCAGGCCGCGGCCGAAATCAGCCCGTTCCACCACGGACAGCACCCCCTCGCGACCGCTCAGGGTTTCGAGAACGGTGACGTTCATGTGGGGGTTGACCGGCGAAAGGTTGCGGACCGGCGTGCCGAGCAACAGCCAGAGAGCGGCGGCGCCGAGAGCCGCCCCCGTCACGCGGCCCGCGCGGGCGGGCGAATTGCCCGCCCCGGAGTCAGCCGGGAAAAAGGCCAGGGCGATGCCGAGACCCGCGTAGAGACCGCCGACCACCCAAGCGGCTCCGAAGGGCCCCGCCCACGGCAGCAAAATCCCGTGGGCCGCCTCGGCCCCCGCCAAGCCACCCAGCCCGTTGATGGCCAAAAGACCGCCCCAGCGCCGCCCGCCTCCGTCCTCCCCCCCGCTCCATGCGGTGAGGGCGGGGAAGAGCAGGCCGGCCGCCAAAAAAAGCGCTCCACAGGTCACCACTACGAACAACGCCAGCCGGAGGCCGAACAGAGTCAGGTTGGGCGCGGGCGGGAGGCCGCCGGTGGCCATGGCCACCGTGTAAAAGAGCAGGGGCGTGACCGCCGCGAGCACACCGGTGGCGGCCAGGATCGGGGCCAGCAGATTGGCGGGGGCGGTCAGGCTGGTCAGCCGCCGGGTGGCAAACGCGGCCAGGGCCAGCAACAAAATCACGCAAACCAAAATCCCGGCGGGAGCGTGAAAGGAGAGCGGGGCCACCAGCATCAGCATTTGCAGGGCGATGACCTCCAGCGCGAGGATGCCGAAACCGGAGAGAAACGCCAGTCCCCACAACCACGGATTGCGGGTGGTTCGGGTGTTGGCCAGGCGCGGGGCTGACGGGGTTGGTTCCGCGTGGTTTTGTCCGGGAAAGGGAGTGCCCGCCCGGTCGAGCCACCAACACCCGAGAGCGGTCAACACATTGAGGGAAACCACCGCCGCCGCCGCTCCGCCCGCCCCGAGCAGAGGCAGGAACACCATCACCACCAGGGCCAGCCCGGCGACCCCGCCGAGGGTGTTCCAACCGTAAAGGCTGACACCGTGTCGATCCAAAGAGCGCTCCCCGCGCAGCAGCCCCTTGGCCGCGAACGGCAAAAACCAACCCATGACAAACGCCGGCGGCAGCACCAGGACGATGGAGAGGCCGAGCTTAACAAGACCTCCCCAAGCCGAGGTCAACCCTTCCGGCCCCAACGCCGGCCAGATGCCGCTGCTCCACCACGGCAGGAAGTAAATCGGCGCGGCGAGCGCGGCGATGGCGATTTCCGCCGCCGCCAGCCAGAGCCACGGCCTGCGCGCCCGGCCCGACAACACCAGCGCCGCCGCGCTGCCCAGGGCCAGCCCGAGAAAGAAAACCCCGAACACCCGCGAGGTCGATTCCGCACCCGCCCCGAGCAGGTCGATCATTCGCCGGGTCCACAGCAGTTGGTGACCGAGGGCGGCCGCGCCACTGAGCACCGAAAGAAGAAGGGCGGTTTTCCATTCCCCTTTCATGGATAGATGCGGGCCAGCCGGTTTCATTTGCGAAGGTTTTGCATGAATTAACAAAAGAAGCGCCCCCGGTTAGGAGGCGCTTCCCAGATTCGGCGAACTCAGTTGGAAATCAAGCCTGGCGGCGGCGGCGGAGGTAAAAAGCTCCGCCCAGAACCGCCAAACCGGCGATCAAGGCCACCGTGGATGGCTCGGGTATCACTTCGAAGTTGAGCACGGTGTTGCCCACACCGGTCGGCAGGCCGGTGTCGGTCAAGGTGCCCTGCATGGTGAAAGCCAGGCTGTAGTTGCCGGCTTGGCTGAAGCCCCAGTGCCAGTGCTCGTGCCCCTGCGGATCCCACGTGGAGGTGAAATTGCCGGTGGCCGATTCAAACTGGAAAACGGGGGTGCCCAACCCGTCGAACTGAAACAAGGCCACTTCCGCTCCCGCCGGCATGGTGGAATTGCCCGGGTCAAGGGTCAGGTCGAACCCGCCCGCCGTGAAGGTGGTGCCAAAGCGGGTGCGAATGCCCAGGTCCGGTTCGGCGGGGGTGCTGTAGGACTGCCCGCTGGCGGGCGAGACGAAGTAGCTGTTGCCTCCGGCCATGACGGACGGTGGCGTGCTGAGCCGGACCGTCAAGGTGTCAAAGTTGAAGTCGCTGGCGCTGGCCGAAGGACGGGTTTGATCCGCCTGGCTGGTCAGCCCGGTGGCGACCGTGTCCCCTTTGGAACGGAAAACCACGTCGAAGGCATCCGCGCCGGAATCGTAGAAGAAGGTCCAGTCGCCTCCTCCCGCAGTGTGAACAATGTTTTGCGCGTGCAAAACCGCCGGTGCCGTGAGAGCACAACCGGCCAAGGTTAGGGTGAGCAATGGTTTTTTCATAAGATACATGATGTTGATTGAAGAGTTGGTAATGCGATCCATTCGCGATTTATGTTTTAGGGAACCATTTTGCCCCAACGCAAGAGCTTTTTGCAAAAAAATCGCATAATCCGAAAAGGAAAGCGCGGTGAACCTGATCAGCTGTGGGAATGGGGACCATGCTCACCCGCCGGGAATCGTTGGGAGATGGACGGGCTGCTCCGGATAAGCGGTCTCGCCTGAAAGGGAGGGGCTTCGTTCGTTTATTCGGAATTGTCCGCAAAAAGGATGTCCCAGGCTTCGGCCTGCAGCAGCCGGAGTTCCCATTGCTCGTCGAAATGGAGATTTTGGGTTTCCGACAACCAGGTTTCCAGCGAGGCGAGGTGGTGAACGGCTTCCTCTTGGTTTCCCCGCCCGAATTCGGCCATGGCGAGAAACGGCCATGCGCGGGCGGGGGGGGCTGGATTTGCGAGTGATGACCGGCTGGCCGCCAGTTGCATTCCGGTTTCCAGGTTGTTCGCCGCTCCCGCGTGGTCTCCCGCGCGCAACCGCAGAGCTCCCAGCACGATGGAGATTTCAGGATTGCGGTCGTGTCCCCCCGCCGAAGCTCTTTGTTCGAGTCGGTCCGCGATTTCCGCCGCGCGGTCCCTGTTTGCGGAGTCAAAGACACTTGTCCACGCGGCCAGCAAAAACGCGGCGAAGTTGCCGGATTCCGCAAACTCCTCCAGCAGGTGGCGGCTGGTTTCACGGTATCCGTCCACGTCCCCCGCGGCCAGCCGGGTGAGGGCCAAATCGTGGCGGTCCCGCGGGTTGCCCCGCAGGCGGACTGCGGTTTGGGCGGCCTCGAGAGCTTCCGTCCACTGTTCCCGTTCCCGCAACAAACGCGCTTTCGCGCTGAAGGCCCCCGGGTATTCGAAATCCACCCGGGCCAGTTTTTGCCAATGCCAAAGCGCGGCGTCGGATTGCCCCGACCGCTCCAAATCTTCCGCCAGGCGGCGGTGCCACTGGCGCGCGCCGTGGCGGGTGGAGGAGAACCCGCCGGGATGGAGAGAGCGCAAACGCCGCCATTCCCCGGCGATGTGGTCCTCGGGCGGCGGCGAATTTCTTGGACGGGGAGCCGCGCCCGTCAACAAAGCCAGATCCATGAGATCCCCGGCGGGCCGTGGGTCGGGCTCCAGCGTGCGGACATGCACCGTCATCTTTCCCGCAAGCGCCGCGAACTCATGCCGGACGGGATGAAAAACGGCGGAGGCGGGTCGGATTTCCCCGCGGGTGGGGCGGATGATTTCGGGCACCCCGTTCCGCCGCAAGGGAGGAAGCAGGGCGCCGCCCCTTTCCGCGTCCCAGACCCGTGTCCATTCCCGGCCTTGCGTGAGAAAAAAAGGGGAGGCGGGGTGCAGCGCCGCGACGGTGATGCCCTCGTCGTGGCAACGGGGATCGGAAGGGTTGTCAAGGAAAGGGAGGGAAACCAATTTGGCGCAACCGGTGCCCGCGGTCATCAGCCGTCGGCCGTCATGACTTAGGGCGAAAGCGGAGATGGCCAAGGGTTGTCTGCTCTCTCCCACCGCTTCCCCGGTGCGGGCGTCCCACGTGTGCAGGGTTTGGTTGAAGTAGGATGAGGTGATCAACCAGTTGCCGTCGGGGGAGAAGGCGACTTGGTCCGCCCAATGAGAATGGGCGATTGGTGGATAAAGGAGTTCTCCGGTCTCCACATCCCATGCGAAAACACCGCGGCCGCTGGCCGAGGCGAGGTGCCGCCCGTCGGGGCTGAAGGCGAAATGAATCACGTCCCGGTCGTGTTGGAGAGAAAGCGGAAGGGGTTCGCCCGAACGCCCGTCCCAAAAACGAATCACGCGCCGGCTTCCCGCCGTGGCGATCAGGCGCCCGTCCGGGCTGAAGGCCGCGTGCCGGATGCAGCCGCCGGGTGCCAGCGGAGGAAACACCGCTTCTCCCGTGGCCGTGTCCCAAACGGACACTTCGTGGGTGTGCAACCACGCGCGTCCGGTCGTATTCAGGAAACATGGACCGCTGGCGGCGAGCAAACGGCCGCCGTCCGGGCTGAAGTCGATCAGGCCAATGCCGGTCTCCGGCACCATCGGGGGAACGGCCGGTTCCCATGTATCCGTGTTCCAAACACGGATTTCGTCACCTCCCGCGGCCAGCAGCGAGCCGTCGCGGTTGTAGGTGAGAACGGCCAACGGTCCATGGGCGCGGAGTTCGACCAAGTCCTCCGCCTCCGCCGCGAGATCCCAGACGCGGACGATCCCGGCAAAGGTGGAGGGAACCGCGATGCGGCGGCCGTCGGGGCTGAAGGGCGCCCAGTCAAACCACCCGCCGGCCAGCGGCGGAGCGATGGTTTCGCCCGTTTGCAGGTTGACGATGCGTGCCTCGTTTCCAAACGAAGAAAACGCGACATGCGCGCCGTCGGGGCTGACCCGGGGGCGGAGGCTGAGATTTCCTTCGAATTCCCGGAGCAACGAGCCGTCTTCCACCGACCAAACCCGCAGTTTTTTCGCGGGACGGTCGCTGGTGATCAACATGAGTCCGCAAGGGGAAAAATCGACGGCCACCTCTTCCGTCGAGTGGGGAAGCCGGAACACCGGTTCGTCCCCGGCGTCCCGTTGCCAGACCGCCACGAAACCATCCGCGCCGGCGGTTGCGGCCAGACGGGCGTCCGGAGACAGGGCGGCCCGGAGCAGCGCCGCCCCGTGGTTGATCGGGTTGGAAAGTTCTTCCCCGCTGGCGGGATTCCAAAAGCGCACCCGCCCGTCGCGACCCGCCGTCCAGACAAAACGGCCGCCGGGACCAAATCCGGCGTCACGCGGCGCCGCGCCGGTGCGCATCAGGGGGGAAACCGGTTCACCGGATGCGAACCAGACGCGGGCGGTTTCCCCGCCGGCGACCAAGACTTTCGATCCATCGGCGTTCAACACCGCCTTGGCAACGCCTTCCCCGTGCGTGAAAGTGGCCAGGCGTTTTGCGGTTTCCGCCTCCCAGAGCGCGGCGGTCCCGTCGCCGCTCCGGGTCAGGATGCGTGTTCCGGAGGGATCGAACCCGGCCCGCGCCACCTCGCCCCCGTGAACCATGGGAGGCGCGAGCGGTTCGCCGGTCGCGGCGTCCCAGACCCTGGCCGTGCCGTCATTGGAGGCCGTCACGAGCCGGGTGCCGTCCGGGCTGAAGTTGCATTGCCGCACCCGGTCGTCATGCGCGACGACGGCGGTCAGCTTGGGATGTTGGTCAAAAAACCCCTTTAGCCGGACGCGCTGGGGCCTTTCCCTCGCCGGGTCGCCGTCCGCCGCCTCCAGCGCCCGCGCTAACGAAACCAGGGCATGGTGGCGGTCTCCCGATTCCAGCTCGCGGAAACCGGCCTCGACGCGGGCGGCGATGAGGTCATCCCGCCGCTGTTCCGCCAACCGGCGGTTGTCCTCGGCCATGGCGGTGACCACGCGGTTGTGGCGCAGCTGATGGGCGTAAGCGGCGAGGCCGACGGTGACCAACACCAGCGCCACGGCGCTGATGCGTTTGGTCCGCCGCAGGGCTCGTTCGAGCCCGCGCAGGCGGGTCAGGGATTCGCCGTCGCGCAACAGGCGCAGATCGGCGGCCATGGCGGCGGCGGACCCGTAACGCCGGGCGGGATCGAATTCGCAGGCGCGCAGGATGACTTGGTTGAGTTCCAGCAAAGCGCGGGATTCCGCATCCCCCGCGGCACCGGTGTTTGTCGGCAACTCCGGAAACCGGGTGCGGTCCAGGCCGGTGGAGGCTTCGTAGAGAACTTTGCCGAGGCTGAACAGATCGGCCCGGGGCGATCCGGGGCCTTCGGGAGCCATGAACCCGTCGGTGCCGACGCGCGAAACGGTGGAGTCAAAGCGGGAAACCAAACCGATGTCGGCGAGACGGGGTTCTCCTTGCACGTATATGATATTGGACGGTTTGATGTCCCGGTGGATCAAGCCGTGCCCGTGCAAATGGGCAAGGGCGTCGGCCAAAACCAGCGCCAGCGCAACCGTTTCCCGGGCGGGCAGGCGGGAGCGAACTTGGATTTCGCTCTGGAGGGTTTTCGGGGTGTAACGGGCCGGGTCGATCCGGTCGCCGGACTCCCGGTCGTCCGCCGCCTCCATGATGTGGTAAAACCATTCTCCGTTCGGGTCGGCGCCGACATGGAGGATGTCCACATGGCCGGGATGGCCGCGGGAGACCGGTTCGTAATGGCGGATGCCGGTCAGCTCCCGCTGGAAAGGGCCGTCGTGGTCAAAATGTCGGCGGTGGACGATTTTGACGGCGCGATAAGCGCCCGTGGCGTTGCGGGCGAGCCAGACCTGCCCATAGGCGCCTGCCCCGATTCGCCGCAGCAACTCATGATCGGGAATCGGCGGGGGCGGGGGAAACCCGGACACGGACGGGTTTGGCGGAGAAGACCCGGAATCACGGTGAGGCGTTTTCATTGTCCGGAGACAAAGGGATCAATCCCCTTCGTTTTCCTCCATGCCGCGCAGTCGCTCGACCTCTTCGCCGATCAACTTCTCCACTTTGCGGCGGGCAAAATAGACCTGCCCGATGTTCACGCGGAGATCCCTGGCGATGCGTGCGGTGGACCATTCCTTGACCACGGCGCAGTGAAAAATCTGATACTGGCGGGGCTTGACCTTCGCTTTCACCCGTTCCTTGGCGGTTTCCCACAACCGGCGCCGCCACTGTTCCTCCCAGAGCCGGTCAAAATCCTCCATGGAGGGATCGGGCAACCGTTCCAGCGCCGGTTCCCCGCCGGGCCCGTCGGCAGGGCGGACGAGATGGTCCCGGTGCTTTTGGTCGCGCCTCCATTTGGCGATCACGCCCGTTCGCACCACTTGGCGCAACCACCCCCGAAAAGAACCCAGAGCCGGATCGTATTCAAAATCCGGCAACCGTTTCGCCACCTTGACCATTGTCTCCTGAACAAAATCGTTGGCATCCTCCTCCGCCAATCCGTAGTGCCGGGCCATGGCATGGATCAGCGGCGCGTAAAGGGAGAAAAATTCATTCCAGCGCTTTTGGTTCGACCAATCCTTGACCCCTTCAAGCAGACTCTGGCTTGTCCTTGTGGCGGAATGGCTTTTGGAATCAGAGAAGGGCATCGGGATGAAATCAGTTTCACATAAATTAGGTCGTTTTCTTAAGCCGGTCTATGATTTTTTTAAAAAACGGGAACGGAACGGCGTATTACCAGTTGGGCAATCGGAAAAAGCCCTGAAGGCGTCGCCAATTCCCGCACCAATATGTCGAAACCTGTTACATCAATAAAAAAACCACCGGCTGAATCACCCTGCAAGGGCTCAGGTCAGCTCGGTATGCCCATTACCAATCAATGAAGTCAAAGATCCCGTATTTTCCATGATACCTAAAATTGGAACATTGGCATCCTCATTTTCAATGTTGTGGAAAGTGCTTTCTATTATTGTTTTGTCGGCTGGAGTATTGCCGGCCGAGTGGATGTGGAAAGGACCTCCCGGCACCAATCGAAACCTGACCGGAGTCGCGCACGGAGAAAGTGGGTTATTGGCCGTTGGTGAAAAGGGGACCATTTTGATTTCGGAGGACGACGGTCTGAACTGGGAAAGAATCTTGATGGATTCTCCCTTCCAAGTTGCCCTGAACCAGGTTTCTTACGGCAATGGTTTGTATGTAATTCGTTTCTCAGGAAACGCCATGGTTTCGCCCGATGGTCGGCATTGGGAGACGCGAAACTTACCCGCTCACGCACGGTTCCTTGGTTTTGGCAATGGCCGGCACCTGCTGCTACCGGCATCGGGAGATCGAATTTTCACTTCCACGGACTTTTCCCACTGGGAGGAACATCCCTTTACGATTCCAACCGGAGCCGTCCGTTTAACCGGAATTCAAGACAGGTATTTTTTTTCCGAGTTTATGACGGGCAGGAGCAGCACGGATTTAGTGAATTGGGAGTCCGGCTCTGGCCATAGAAATGGAATTTCCTGGTTAAACGGAAGTTACTGGCGGG
>PXDN01000122.1 GCA_003566375.1 Opitutia bacterium | reverse complement strand
GGCACCCCGCTGGCCCGCAGGTTGGGGCCGGAGAGTCCGTATGCGATGGCCTCTTCTTTGGTGATCACCCCAACACCGGTGGTCCGGTCCATGAAGATGCGGTTGCGGGTGAGGAGTTTTTCGAGGTCGTCCACCACCGGTAAAAACGAGTCGCAGAACTTGCCGACTTTTTCCAGCCAGCCATCCGGAAGATCGCGGGTGAGCCCGCCGACGCGGGTGTAGCTGGTGGTGAAACGGGCTCCGGTCAGTTCCTCAAACAGGGTGTAGAGTTTTTCCCGTTCGGTAAAGGTGTAGAGAAAGACCGTCATGGCACCGGTGTCCATGGCGAAGGCGCCGATGCCAAGCAGGTGGGCGGAAACGCGGGCCATTTCCGAGATCAACACGCGGATGGCCTGGCAGCGCGGCGGCACCTCCAGTTTGGCAAGGCGCTCAACCGCGATGGCGTAGGCGGTGTTGTTGGCCAGCGGCGCGAGGTAATCCAACCGGTCCGTGTAGGGAACAAACTGGTTGTAGGTCATGTTTTCGGCGATTTTTTCGTCGCCGCGGTGCAGGTAACCAATGACCGGATCGCAATGGGTGATGATTTCGCCGTCCAACTCCAGCTGCAACCGCAGCACCCCGTGGGTGCTGGGATGCGAGGGTCCCATGCTGAGGGACATCTTGTCCGGGTTGGCCTCGGTTTCGAAGGCGGCGTTTCGCTGGAGAACGTCTCCGTAGGATAATTCGGTGGCCATCTTAATTTGGTTTTGGTTTGGCTTCGGTCCAGCTTTGGTCTTTGGCCCGGGGTTCGTCCTGGCTGGAACGGCCGCTGCCGGCCGAGACAAACGGACCGCCGGCCATGGGAGCGGGTTGGAGGTCGGCCCCGGTTTTTTCGCCGATTTCGAAGTCGGGAAGGGGGGTTTCAATGCCGGCGAGGGGGAAATCCTTGCGGAGGGGATAATGCGGGTAGTCGTCCCACATCAGAATGCGGCGCAGGTCGGGATGGCCATTGAACCGGATGCCGAACATGTCGTAGGTTTCCCGTTCGTGCCAATTGGCGGCCGGCCAGAGACCGGTGAGGCTGGGCGCGGTCGGGCTTTCGTCATCCGGGCAATCGGCCGCGAGGCGGATGTAATCCGGACCGGTGGTGGTGCCAAGATGATAAACCACGGTGAAACGGGGGGATTCCTTGTCCCAATCGACCGCCGTCACGTCGAGCAGCAGGTCGAATTTCATTTCATCGCGCAAAAATTTGGCCGCCGCTGCCAAATGGTCCACCGGGATGGTAAAGGCTTCGCAGTCCAAGCTGTCGCGCGCGGTGACCGCGGGCCACTTGGCTTGCAGGTGGGAGAGAAGAGTCTCGCTCATGGCAATCAGGTGGTGGCGGTGAGGAGATTTTTGGCCGAACGCTCGTGTTTCACTTTGTCCTGAAGCTTCAGCAGGCCATCCAGCAACGCTTCCGGGCGGGGAGGGCAACCGCTGATGTACACATCGACCGGCACCACCCGGTCCACTCCCTGCAACACCGCGTAGGAGCGGTACATTCCGCCGGAGGAGGCGCAGGCGCCCATGGCGATGACCCATTTCGGGGACGCCATTTGGTCATAAATGCGGCGCACCGCTCCGGCCATCTTGTAAGTGACGGTGCCGGCCACGATCATCACGTCGGCCTGGCGCGGGGAAAACCGCATCACCTCGGCGCCGAAGCGGGCGATGTCGAAACGGGAGCTGGCGGCGGCCATCAATTCGATGGCGCAGCAGGCCAGCCCCATTGGCATCGGCCACATCGAGTTCGAGCGGATCCAGTTGATCACGGCGTCGGCCCGGGAGACGATCACTTCGCCCTCGATTTTGCTGTTGTATGCGATTTCCTTGGTATGAACGGCCATTGGTTGCTGTTTGGCGGATGGTTCGGCCCCATGCCGAAACAGGTCAACTTAGTAACACCCCCCACCCATGCAAGAAGATACTGCGATTTGGGCGGAAGGAGCGCGCCATTTTCGGATTGCACCATCGTTTTTAAAGCAATTTATTATTAGGAATCTTTCCTTTCATCCGCCTGACACTGGCAAAAAATTACTCTCATGAAAAGAATGGCAATGCTTCCCTCAATCCTGTTCGCTGCTGTACAGATAACCCCCTTGCCCGCTGATTCCGAATCAGATGCAATAACACTGCTATCCGAAGACTTCGAATCCGAAGACGCCCTCCAACAATGGGAAATTGAATCCACCCGGCAGGGCCGCGTGCGAATCACCCAAGACCCCCGGGACCCCTCCAATCATGGTTTGTTGATGGATGACGCGGTCAACGACGCCGTATTTTCACAAAACATCGCGCGAACCTCGGTTCCGATTTCAGGTTACACGGACATCCATGTCGCCGTGGACGTTTATTCGTTCAATAACCACGTGCACACGCTTGAAGGTTTCGACGGCGTCGTTATCCGAACCGGTGACGAGGTGCGCCGGTTCAGCACCACTTGGCAAGTCGAGCAGTCGTTTTCGATCCATGTCGATGAAGAGTTGGTGAACGCGGCCCACGCCGGTGACGGGCTTCTGAGCATTGAACTGCACCAATACGGAAACTTTTCGGTGCCGTTTAACGGGTTGTTTTTTGACAACGTGCGAATTAGCGGCAGACCAACACGCAATATTTATGTCGTCTCCCCGTTGGAGACCCTGAAGTCCGAGGAACTGGAACTGATCGTGTTGCTGGATCCGGTGCCGGAAAAGGATGTTCCCCTGACCCTTCGGCGCTCGGGGGAGGTCCATGGCACCGCGACCTATCCCGCCGGACAAATCATGGCCACCCTGACTTTTCCTAATTTTGACAACAACACCCTCGATGGAGACCGGTTTCACGAGCTGCGGATAACGGACGGTCGATTTTCGTCCCTCCCGTTCAAGGTTCTGATCCAGGACGACACCCCGGCCGGCTTGGCCATGAGCCTTCCCCATTCGGTTGAGGAAGGAAAAACCGCCACCGGAAGCGCCACCGTTACCGCGAACCGGGTTTCGCCCATAGAGATTGCCCTGGAAAGTTCCGATCCCACCGTCGCCGCCGTGCCACCGACGGTGAACCTGCCCGTCCATCTATCCACCGTGACCTTTCCCGTTGTGACCTTTGAAGACCCCAGGTTGCTGGATGACCGGGTGGTCACCATCACGGCGCGGGTCGGTTCCGACACCGTGTCACGTGAGATCGTGGTCACGGAAATCAACACCCTCAAACCAAGTCTCGCCGGGCCCGGAACACTTACCGAAGGAGACACCGGCGTGGAGTTCGCGTTTCAAGTGGACGGCCAGTCGGACGAAGAAATGACGATAACCTTTTCTGCGGAACCCGGCGAAGTCTCCATCGAGCCGGCCAGCGTCACCCTGGCCCCTGGAGAAAAGGAAGGCGTGGTGTTGGTCAGTGTCGAAGACGATTCCCTGTTGCAGGGAGACCGACCGTTTGTCCTGACGGCCACCAACACGAAAACCGGCGGAACAGGCACCTTCGAAGGAGTCATACGGGACAACGACATCGCCGGGTTTGCGATGGACTTGCCGGAAATGATCGAGGCGGAAAAGAACCTGAATGTAACCATTTCGGCGGTCAATGCGGATGGCAGCTTGGTTACCGCCCATCAAGGCACCGCCGCCCTTTTCCTGAAAGACCCTGAAAGCGGGGAGGAAAAAAAGCTGGTCGGAGACCTGGATTTCATCAACGGGAAAACGGTTGCCTCGCTTGAGTTGTCCTTCACCGACCGGGGCTCGGTGTTAGTGGTTCGTTCTTTGGACGCCGATGTGGAAACCGCTTCGGTTCCGCTATCCATCTTCGCGAATCTGGGCTTCGCGGCCAACGACATCGTTTACGACGCCAAGCGTCACAAGCTTTACACGGTGAGCGGATCAGCCGCCCTTCCCGGTCATGTGCATTCGTTGACCGATATTGATCCGAACACCGCCGAAATTGGCGAGGCGTTGTTCATCGGAGGAGATCCGAGAAACATGGTCATCACGGACCAAGGTGAATATCTTTACATCGGTTTATGGAGTGCCTATGCTATTCAACGAATTGATCTTGATTTGTTTGAACAAACCGAACGAATCGTCTTGGACGCAACCGGCACTTGGGCGGGCCGCACCTACACTCCGTTTTCGATGCTGACCATTCCGGGCCGCCCCCTTGATTTGGTGGTCGGGCAAGACGCGACCACCTCCACTTACCAAACCACCCGTCTTTACCTGAACGGAGTGGTTCAGCCGCAGGACCGCCGGTCCAGACTGGTCGTCCCGGCTGGATCTCCGGATGAATTTTACACCATTCGCACCGATCTTAAGCGCATGGGCATCGTGTCCAATGGAATCGAGTTAAGGGAAGCGCAACGGGGCTTGCTTAACGGGGTTCTCATAGCCGGCCAAAATGATCTCCTTTTCTCGGATCGTGGCAGCGTGGCCGACGGGTTGGAAATGAGGACCGTGGCCCAATTAAGCTTTCCCAACGACTGGCCGGGATTTTCAACCGGCCCTCAAGCGGTGGCACATCCGGACATGGAACGCTCGCGCGTGTATTATGCCCGCCAGAACCAGATCGTTGCTTACGATACCGGGGTCTTCCAAAAGGTTGCAAAAAAAACAATACCCGGAATTGGAAACATAACCCGCATTATCCGCTGGGGGGACGTCGGCCTGGCGGTTCTCACCAACCAGGCTGAGGTCGTTCTGTTGGAGGCCCATGATCTGGTGCCAACCGGTCCCGTCACCGATCTCGCGGTCAGTATCGCGGCCACCCCCAACCCTGCCCTGCTGAATGGCGAGGTCGAATACACTGCGACCATTGAAAACATCAGCGACGAAACGGCCCGCGGAACGCGGCTGGTCATCGATTTGAGTGAGGGGCAACGGCTGGACGGCGTTTCAGCCGGAGATTTCTCCCACAGCTCCCAAAACCGGACGGTCATCATTGATATTGGCGACATGAAACCCGGGGAAAGCCACCAAGCATTGGTCATTACCGAGCCAACGGAAATCACCACTCTTCTCGCCTCAGCGGGAGCCATGACCCGTTCTCTGGACATCGATTATGCCAACAACAGGGACACCGTGGTGTTGAATGTCGGATTTGCTTCGGAGCCGGAATCGGTAAACGTGGTGCGGCTACCCATTAATGAGGTGCTATATGAACCGGTCAGCGGGGACTTGATCGTCTCGGTAAGAGGCGATGCCCACCCGGGCTTGGCTAACCGCGTGTTGGCGATCAACCCGACCTCCGGCCTGATCACCCGCTCGATCACCCTCCCCTCCGAACCCGGACTTCTCGCTTTGTCGGATGACGGCAGCACCGCTTACGCGTTGAGCGGAAACACCGGCTACCGGTTGAATCTCGATTCCGGCGCGGTTGCGGACACGATAACGTTTCAAAGCTCTTTTGGCACTGATGTTCCCACCTCCCTGGTCGTGATACCCGGCACCGTGGACAAACTGGTGGCCGGCTTTGACCGCCGGGCCCGCCTCTACGTTGGCGGAATAGGCAAAGGGGAATTTTCCAATAACGCCGCCAGGGTTGTCGCGCTGCCCGATCCAACCAGGGTTTTTGCCTACAACAGCACATCAACCGGATTCCAATCATACTTGCTTGAAATTAACGGTGAGGGGCTGACGGCCGTCACCACCGCCAGTCTCTTCAGCGGTTTCCACCAACGAATCAAGAGCGACGGTTTTTTCGTTTATGACAGCAGCGGCAGAAGCGTGCGTGCGGATCTGATGGTTCTTGATGGCACCTTTGACTTCTCCGGGGCTTTTTCGGGATCGGGACCGGGTACTACCACCATGGTTTTTCATCCGGACCGAGCCGGGCAGCGGGTCTATTACGGCCGGGGCAAGGAAATCGCCTCCTTTGATACCGAAAATTACTTGCGGGTTCGCACCGTCAATTTCCCCGGCTTGCCCGCCAACTTCATGTCTCTGGAGCGCTGGGGCGATGACGGCTTTGCCGCGCGTTTGCAGAACAACGAACTGGCGATCATTCGAACGAGTCTTGTTTCCCAATCGGCCTCGCCAATCGATCTTTTGGTGGAAACGCCGGATAATATCGTGGTGGGCACCCCTTTTGTGACGATCCGCGGGAACGCTTATGGCTCTCAAGGAATTAAAAGCGTTACGGTAAATGGACAAGAAGCGGTGACCGTGGATCAATTCGCCCCATGGGAAGCCTTGGTGGAGGATTTGGTTGAAGGGGAAAACACGGTGACCATTACCGCCACCACCTTCGCCACTCCTCCCGCCACCAAAACCATTGGCCTCACCATTTTCCACGACCCTCACCTGGACACCACGGGGACCGGTCTGGCCGACTCCTGGGTGGTCAAGCATTTCGGCGATTTGCATTCACCACTGGCCCAACCTCATCTGGATTTGTCGGGAGACGGCAAAAACAATCTCAACGCGTTTTTGTTTGGAACGGATCCGCACCAGCGGAATGCCTCCACCTTCCACGCAAGCCGTGATTATGACAATAACGAGGAGACCGCCATCTACCTCGAATTCGTGCACCGCGACGCTCCCGATTGGGACTTTGTGGTGCAATTTTCCGAGGATCTTGCCGACTGGAGTGATTTTGCCGGTGACATCATCCTAGCGGGGGATCCCCTTCCGGTGGAAGGCTCCCCCCATTATTACAGACGGGGCTATCGCATCACTCCCCAAAGCGGAAAGGGAGTCGGGTTTTTCAGAATCCACGCCGTGCAACGGTGATGTTTAAAGGGAAGCGAAAGATGGCGTGGGAGAATCTCCTATCATCAACGATGATTTTTGCAATCAAGAGACCAGCGCATGTTTTCACCGGTTTGGCCCTGTTGGCTACGGCCCCCATGACGTTTTCGCAGGGCGGGGAGAGCCTGCAAAATCAATTTTCGTCGGACACCGCCTCAACTCCCGATATTGTAAGTTCCTTGGAACATCACGGCATCGCGGGCCGGGAAACCGTGTATGCGATTGAGGCGACCCATGACCCGGTGCGTTTTTTCGCCGGCAATCTGCCTCCCGGCTTGGTCTTGAATAACGATACGGGCATAGTGTCGGGCATCCCTGTGCGCGAAGGGGAACACGATGTTCTGGTGGGCGCGTCCACCATGACGGGAGCCATGGGCAGCGCGGTGCTATCCTTCACGGTGGGACCGCCCACCGGTCCGCTGCCGGCGCTCGGATCTCCAGGTTTTCTCACGGTGATGGCGGGAGAGGAATTCACCCGCGCGGTTTCCGCGGAGGGTCATGGCCTCGAGGTCGTGATGGAACCGGTGGCGATGCCCGACGGATTGGATTTTGATGAAATCACAAACCGGATTTCCGGAAGTCTTCCAGCCGGAGCGCACGCGGTGGAACTTAATTTGTCATCCGCTTACGGAGAGGCGCGGAAAACGCTGCCCATCGTTTCCCGCGCTTCGCGTGGAAACAAGATCTCGACCGGCACCGACTCGTGGTTGCACGCGGTTACCGGAACGGCCCACGGCTACGTGGCGGTGGGCGCGGGCGGGGTGATCATGCGCTCCACCAACGCGCTCGATTGGGAAGAGGTGGAGTCTCCCACCCAAAACAGTTTGAGCAGCGTGGCGCACGGCAACGGCCGCACGGTGGCGGTCGGCTCACAGGGGGACGTTGTCAGCTCCGCCAACGACGTGAGCTGGATCGCGCATGATACCGGACTTGGCGCGGGCTTTGCGCGGGTGGAGTTTGCCAACGGACGGTTCGTGGCCGTCGGCGGTGCAGGCGCGGTGGCCACTTCGGCTGACGGGCAAAACTGGAGCGCGGGAAATAACAACAATACCCGCCTCTTGCGCGGTCTGGCTTACGGTGACGGAAGATGGGTCGCCGCCGGCGTGCTGGGCGCGCTGGTCTCCTCGGTGGATGACGGAGCCAACTGGATGGAGCACGACGTTCCGGTGCGGGGAGGTTTTCGAACGGTGGCGCACGGCAACGGGGTCTTTGTGGCCGGCTCCGATTCCGGTGACGCCGCCGTTTCCAGCAATGGAGTGGATTGGCGAATTATTCCCGCCGGCGGTTTTGGCCGGTTTCGCGACATGGCTTTTGTCGGCGGCCGTTTTCTGGCCTTGATCGATGATTCCCCGGCGTTTCCCTCGGTGAATGGCCGGATCATGTCTTCCAAGGACGGGGAAAACTGGACTCCCTTGTTGCGCTGGGAAACCATGGCTTACGTCGGACTCTCACGAAACGCGGACCGATGGCTGGCAGTCGGCCGCGAGGGAAACGTTTTCGCGGTGGAGGAGGGATTGGAGCGAATCCCCGCGGTAACCGGTCCGCGGAAACTGATTGTGAAGGCGGGCGAGCCGGTGCTGGAACCGATCGCGAGCAAAGGCGCTGTTGACGGTTTCGGGGGCGGTGGTCTCCCGCCGGGGTTCCTGTTGGACGAATCGGAAGGACGCATCGTCGGTTGGCCAACTCAGCCGGGCGGGTTTCAAAGCCATCTTTGGGTCGCCGACGCGGACGGTCCTTCGGTTCCTGTCCCCTTGTCCATCCATGTGTATGAAGACGAACCCCCGCCCGCGGAGGAGAAACCGCTGCCCGTTTTCACGGGCGTTTTGGCGGTAAACGCTTCCGCCGCCGGCACCGTCTCGCATTCCCTTTCGATTGAGAAGTTGGACTTCACTTCGGTGGTCAACGCGGGGCCATTGTCGGCGGGGTTGGTTTTCAATCCCCAAACCCTCACCGTTTCGGGCAGCTTGGAGGAGCCGGGTTTGCATGAGGTCGAGATTTCGGCAACCAATCTTCACGGGACGACTACGAAAACCCTCCTCATTTCCCACCAACCCGAGGTGGCGTGGGAAACCGGCCATCTGGGGGTGGCGGCCGCCGGAGTGCAAGTGGATTATCATGACGGCCTCTATGTCGCTGTGACCGCGGGCGGGCACATCCTGAGTTCGGAAAATGGTCGGGAGTGGACGTTGCGGGCAGGGGGAGCCCCCGCCCATGACGTGGCGCGCGTTGGTGACTTGTGGATTGTTGCCGGCGGTTCGGGAAGGGTTTTGACCTCTGCCGATGGAAAGGATTGGACACTGCACAATTTTTCCGGCGGGCCTTTCGCGGGAGCGGCCCGCGGCAACGGGGTTTACGTGGTGGTGGGTGGAAACCGGTCGGTGTATTCAGAAGACGGAGATAATTGGACCCAGGTGGTGATCGATCTGCCGTCGATGTCGCCTTTGCGGGGAATTGCTTTTGCGGAGGGCCGGTTCGTGGCCGTCG
>PXDN01000398.1 GCA_003566375.1 Opitutia bacterium | reverse complement strand
TCCCATTTAGGCTATTCATCCGCCCGAATGGAACCGACCTTCATGATTGTTGGTGAATCCGCGGGCATCGCCGCCGTGCAGGCCATTCGTGAAGGGGTGGCTGTGCAGGACATCCAGATGGAACGCTATTTGGCTAAACTCGAAGAAAACGGACAATACCTTGACTGGGAGCGGGTCAAGGACCTGAATTAGCCTGAAGGAAACAAAAAGCTTCGAGGTTCCGCTTTCACCCAATCGCGCCTGCGTCACCAGTTACTCACGCTCTATTCGCGGGTCTCGACGAACCGAACCTCCCAAAAGTGCGATCCTTTTTGAAGAACCGCCTCCCGCGATTGGATTGCCCCCTGCTCTTTTTTTGCTCCTTTAACCCTGCTCCTCCATTTTTCGATTTTCCGGTTTGGAGAATCCCGAGTCCATTTTCCAAAGGCCAGATCACATTTCCCCTTGCTAAACCGAAAGGTAACCGGCAGCGTAATTTACGAAAACATCTTCATCATTTCAATACGAGCAAACATGGATAAATTAGTGATCGAGTGGGGAAATCTTGACCGAACTGAAGCGATTGAAAACAACGTCTTTGAAAAGGCGGAAAAAATTTTCGCATTTGCTCCGCAGGCGACAAAGCTTCTGGTTTCATTCCAAGTTATCAACCCCAAGACCAGCGCTGGCGTACCCACGCAACGTGTTTCAATGGAGCTCAGACTCCCTCATCATCAGGACATTCGATCCGGGCGGGAGGGCGATAATCTGTATCAGGCAATCAAGGAGACTGAGCAGGCATTGCTGTCCCAAATCAATTCCAAAAAGCGCTAGCTTCTGAAATCGACCGCGACCAGTTAAAACGAGAAGTCGACATGCCGGAGGCGCGAGCGAGCGTAGCCACTGACGAAGGATCGTCCGGATTCTCATCCACCCACGCCAGGGCGCGAAGATCGAAGCGGAAATTGCCTGACGAGGCGACGCGGCAGCCGCTTCGCAGGTGATCACGAGGTAGCGGAGAAGACTCGCGGCGAGCCGTGGAGCCTACAGCTTCGCCGACTCCGGAATCGGCGATGCGTTTTGGGCGGCGCGGTTCAGGTAAGCCGAGCCGACCAGCATGAGGTGCGCGCGCGACCGGGGAAAGCCGAAGCGGTTGTGGATTTCCCGCACGGTGTGGAAGACCTGTTGGTTAAAGGGCGCAAGCCGGGCCCAGGGACCGGCCGACATTTCCACGCGCGCTCCTCCCGCCTCCCCGCTGCCGTCGATGAACCAGCTCATGGTCGGCTGGCCGTCCGCGTTTTGGACCGTCGCGTTGCGGTTGAAGGTATTGGCGAAGCGCTGCATGTCCTCCTTGTCGAACAGCAGACCGTGGCGAAAGGCGAGCTCGGCGAAACCGAGGCTGACGTGGCCATGGCTGATGTCCTCCATGCGCTGGTTGCCCGAAAAGTCGGGACTGTTCTCGGAAACCCCGTCCTGCACGGTCCAACCGCGAAAGGCCCGCGAGCCCGTCCAGTGATAGTGCCAGAGAAGCCCGTCGTTTTGATCGACCCACAGGTCCTCCTTCCAGCGCCGGCCGATCTGAAGGGCGCGGTCGAGATGTTCGGCTTTACCGGTCAGCGCCGCCAGTTGCAGGTGGACCATGCCCATGCGCAGGACCATGTTGAATTGTTTCTCAATGCCGTCGTAATCTCGCGGAAATCCCTTGGGACGGACATACCAGCCATTTCCGTCCTCCAGGATCTTCCACTGAAATTCGTGCACCGCCACGGCTTTCTCCGCTGCCTCGATATACTGATCGACCTTGGCGCGGTATTTCGGATTCGCGTTCAGTTCAGGGGTTTCGCGAATGATACGCGCCGCGTGCACCATTGGGTAGACGAGCATTGCGGTGCCGACAAAGGGAATAAACGGTGCCAACCCGCGGTCGCTGATCCGCCAGGCGGGAGTCGAGAGGCCCCGGTAATCCGTTACCCCGCGTTCGCTGTCACGGATAGCCAGCACATGGTCAATATGGTCGATTACCTTTTCGATGTAGTAGGAATCGCGATACGCTTCATACATCACGTTGTAGGCCTCCATGATGTAGGATTGGCCCCAGAACAGGAGGGAGGTCTCCGGGTTGTCGTGCTTGTATCCATCGCCGCCGTTGATGCTGTGATCGATCCGGTCGAAGACCTCCCGGGTGGCAAAGTCGGGTTTTCCGTCTGCGGCGGAATCGCGCCCTCTCAGCCCCAGCGGCCAAAGCGTCAATGCGGCGGCGCCGACTGCGGCGGAACGGAGGAAGTCCCGCCGGCTGGGCGGTGAAGAAGAAAGAGGTGTTTCGGTCGAAAAATAATTTTTCATGAAGCTTTGGATTCCACGAAAACAGAATGCGGCGATCCTGACAATGACTCTTGGAGAAAGCCACGGGGTCAGGACGAACGATGTGACGGTTTGGGAAGAAAAAGTCCACCAGTGATGTCTGCGCTCTCTACTTCTGGATTTCAAAAGACTCCATCTGGGCAATGTAGATGGTGCTCCGAGACCGGATCCACGCTTACACACACCGCATCCTCGCCCGCTAAAAGCTTGGGCGCTACTTCTTACAACGCCGCAGTCGTTCCCTGAAGCTGGGCGCTCCCCTTGCAGGCAGCGCCTGGCCGATACAGGAGCGCCAGCCTTCAGGCGGAGAATCAGGTGGCGGCTTTTTCGGCCATCTCGGCTTCCACGCGCTCGATGTATTGGGAGACGTTGCAGGTCAGCAGGCGGGTGCCGTCGGGACGGACTTCCAGCACTTTGGTCACCACCGCGTCGAGGAAGGCGCGGTCGTGGCTGACCACGATCACCGTTCCCTCGTAGAGATTGATCGCTTCCTGCAAAACTTCCTTGCTGCGGATGTCGAGGTGGTTGGTCGGTTCGTCGAGGATGATGCAGTTGGCCGGGCGCATCAGCATTTTGGCCAGTGCCACCCGGTTGCGCTCGCCGCCGGAGAGCACCTCGACTTTCTTGTGCGCGTCGTCCCCGCTGAACAACAACGCCCCCAGCACCGCGCGGGGGTTGGCGTCCGTTTGGCCGTCGAGGGAGTTTTCCACTTCCTCGTAAACGGTGTTGTCCGGATCCAGCTCCTCGGCCTGGTGCTGCGCGAAGTAGCCGAGGACGGTGTTGATGCCCACCTCCCGCTTGCCGGCTTGAAACGGCTCCACCCCGGCGAGAATGCGGGCGAGGGTTGACTTGCCGGCCCCGTTGACCCCGACCACGGCAATGCGGTCGCCCTTGTCAATGCGCAGATCGAGTCCGCGGAAAATCCGCAAATCCCCGTAGGATTTGTGGAGACCTTCCAACGTGATCACCTTGGCGCTGGCCGGCGGCGGAGGCGGAAAACGGAAAAAGATTTTTTTCTCCTCCCGGTCCACTTCCACGATCTCCATTTTATCCAGCGCCTTCATGCGGCTTTGCACCAGTCCGGCCTTTTTCACGTTGGAGCGAAACCGGTTGATGAAATCCTTTTGGCGGGAGATTTCCTTCTGTTGGTTGTCGCGGGCCTTGCGCTGTTGTTCAAGGCGGGCCGTGCTCTCCTTCTCGTAAAAGGTGTAGTTCCCCTTGTACACATTCAACTTGCCCATCTTCAGCTCGAAGGTGCGGTTGGTGACGGTGTCGAGAAAAGCCCGGTCGTGGGAGATGACCATGAGGGCGCCCTGGTAGTGTTTCAGGTATTCCTCCAGCCAATGCTGGGACAGGATGTCAAGGTGGTTGGTTGGCTCGTCGAGCAGGAGGAGCGAGGGGGTTAGCAGCAGCAGCTTGGCCAACGCGATGCGCATCTGCCAACCGCCGGAAAACTCGCCGGTGTCGCGGTCGAAATCGGCCTTGGAGAACCCGAGGCCCTCCAACACCCGCTCGATGCGGGATCGCATTTTGTGCGGCTCGTGGTCGGCCATCTGCTGTTCCCAGGCCTCCATGGCGTCGATCAACTCGTAGAATTCCTCACTGGTGGTGTCCATCACCGCGAGCTGCTCCCCGGCGTCATCCAACTTTTTTTGCAGGACCAGCACGTCTTCGAAGGCCAGCTCCACTTCCTCGAAGAGGGTTTTGCCCGATACCGTGATGCCGTCCTGCGGCAAATACCCGATGGTCACGTGATCCGGTTTTTCAATACGCCCGCCGTCGGCCTCGGTTTGACCGAGAAGGAGTTCCAGCAAGGTGGATTTGCCCGAGCCGTTGACGCCGACCAAGCCGATGCGGTCCCGGCCGCCAATGGTTACCGAAATTTCGCTGTAAAGCGTTTTGCGCCCGTAGGCGAGAGAGATGTCTGCCAGAGTGATCATAAACCCAAACCGCCACCCAAAAGGGAAAGGCCGGTGGAGGCAAGCACGGGAAAAAGTTAGGCGCGGGACGGAGTGGGATCAAGGCGCGGGGCCCGCCCGCGCGTTTTTTCCGCAACGAACGCTTGCGGATGGGAGGCGGATCGGCTTCATCTGTGGGCCGCATGCTTGTTCTGATCACCCGACGTTTGCTGGAGGTCATCCCGGTGCTCCTGCTGATCGCGACCATCACGTTTTTCATGGTCCGGCTGGCGCCGGGGGGGCCGTTCAGCGAAGAACGCAACGCCCCGCCGGAAGTGTTGGAAAACCTCAATGCGCACTACGGGCTCGATCAACCGCTTTTCCGGCAATACCTCAACTACCTCGGCAATTTGGCGCGGGGCGATCTCGGCCCCTCTTTCCGCCTGCAGGGGCGTTCGGTGAACGAGCTGATTCGCGGGGCCTTTCCAGTCTCTCTCGAATTGGGGGCTTACGCCATGCTGGTGGCGCTGATTTTCGGCATGGCGGCCGGCATCACCGCCTCCCTGCGGCCCAACACCCGGCTCGATTACGTGCCGATGTCCTTCGCCATGGCCGGGATTTGTTTTCCCACCTTCGTGCTCGGGCCGATTCTGGTTCTGGTGTTCGGTCTCTGGCTCGGCTGGGTCAACGCCTCCGGCTGGAGCGAGCCGTCCGACCGCGTGCTCCCGGCCCTGACGCTGGGCGCATTTTACACCGCCTACATCGCCCGCCTGACCCGCGGCGGGATGCTGGAAACTCTCTCCCTGGATTTCGTCCGCACCGCCCGCGCCAAAGGGCTGCCGGAAAAGGTGGTGGTTCTCAAACACGCGCTGCGGGTCGGCGTCCTGCCGGTGGTTTCCTACCTCGGCCCGGCCATGGCGGGTTTGATCAGCGGATCGTTTGTGGTGGAAACCGTGTTCAACATCCCCGGGCTCGGCCAGTTTTTCGTGCAGGGGGCCTTCAACCGCGACTACACCCTCGTGCTCGGCACCGTTCTTTTTTACGCCACCCTCATCATTTTCCTCAACCTGGCGGTGGACGTGGTCCAGCTTCTCCTCAACCCGAAAATCCGCCATGGCTGACGCGCCGTTTGCCAGTTCCCGAAACCCCGCCCCCGCCGCCCGCTCACCGTGGCGGCAAGCCGGCCGGCGTCTGCGCGAAAACCGCATGGCTCTCGCCGCAGTGCTCATCCTCGCCCTCCTCGGCCTGGCCGCCGCCCTCGCCCCGTGGATTTCCCCCCATGAGTATTTTCAACAGGATCTCGACAAAGGGGCCACTCCGCCAAGCCGCGAACATTGGCTCGGCACCGATATCCTCGGGCGTGATTTGTTGACCCGCGTTTTGCACGGAGGCCGCATTTCGTTCATGGTCGGCCTCTGCGCCACGGCGGTCTCCCTCGGCATCGGTGTCATCTACGGGGCGCTTTCCGGATACGCCGGCGGCAAAACCGATTCCGTCATGATGCGGACCGTGGACATTCTGTATTCCCTCCCTTTCACGGTTTTTGTAATTCTGCTGATGGTCTTTTTCGGCCGCAGCCTGCTGCTGCTGTTTCTGGCCATCGGAGCGGTGGAGTGGCTGACCATGGCCAGGATTGTCCGCGGCCAGGTTCTCTCCCTTCGCCACCAAACGTTTATTGAGGCCGCCCAAGTGCTCGGCCTTCCCCGAAGGCGGATCCTGCTGCGCCACCTGATCCCCAACGCCATGGGGCCGATCATCGTTTACACCACCCTCACCATTCCCAGCGTGATGTTGCTGGAGGCTTTTCTCAGTTTCCTTGGACTCGGGGTGCAGCCGCCGATGAGTTCGTGGGGGCTCCTCATCAAGGAAGGCGCGGAAACCATGGAATACTACCCCTGGCTGCTGATCTTTCCCGGCCTGATTTTCGCCCTGACCCTCTTCTGTCTGAACTTTCTCGGTGACGGCCTGCGCGACGCCCTCGACCCCCGCGCCAACCGCGGCTCCAGCGGAAGTTGATCCGGGTTGCGAGGAGATCGCGTGGCCAAAGCGACCGCCGCTGGAAACACAAGGCAAGGTCCGATGCCACGGATCGGAGACTGGAATAAGCATCGACTTTCGGGGCGGGGCGGCATTGGTTCGTTCGCTTCATGGCGGCACATTTGGACAAGGCCAAAATCACATTTCGCCGCGATCTCGTGCGGGGCGCTTGCGGGGGTATTCTCGAAACCGGTTGGCAGGTCTTCGCGCTTTTGCTGGCCGTGCGGGTGTTTGAGGCTTCCCCGGAGGTGAAGGCGACCATCGCCGCCGCCGGACCATTCGGGCACCTGCTCAGTCCGCTAAGTCTCTTCATCGTGACCCGCCTCGGCCTGAAGGCCGCCACCGCCGCCGCCTTGAGTTTCTTCCTGTGCGCGGGGTTCCTGGTGCTGGCTATCGTTTCCCATTCGCTGTCATGGTTTTTGGTGTCCGTCATGAGCGCGGGCATCGTGTTTGCCCAGCAGGCCCCCCTGATGGTGAAGATTTATTCGGAAAATTACCTTCCGAAAACACGGGGTTCCATGCTGTCCAACAGCATTGTGCTGACCGTGATTTCGGCGGCATTGTTTTCCCAGTTCGGCGGCCGTTTGCTCGATTTCGACCTGGATTTGTACCGGTGGATTCTGGTCACTATGGGGGCGGCGGCCGTCATCAGCGGTTGCGCGGTGCTGACCATCCCCTCCACCATCCTGCCCGCCACGGCTTCGCGCAATCCCCTCGCCCACATCAACCACGCGTGGCGGGACCGGACGTTCGGATTGATGCTGCTGGTGTGGATGCTGGTCGGGTTTGGCAATTTGATCACCCTGCCGCTGCGGGTCGAATACATGGCCAATCCGGCCTACGGAATCGACGCCGCTAACATGGAGATCGCTTTCGTCACGGTGGTGGTCCCCTCCCTCGCCCGGCTCTGCACCACGCATTTTTGGGGACGCCTGTTTGACCGGCTGAATTTCGTCATTATCCGCATCACCATCAACGCCGGTTTTTTAATCGGCATCGTGATCTTCTTCAACTCCACCACCCTGTGGATGCTCGGGCTGGCCGGCGCCGTGTTCGGGGTCGCCACGGCCGGGGGCAACATTGCCTGGAGCCTGTGGGTGACCAAGGTGGCGCCCGATGACAAAGTGGCCGACTACATGAGCGTGCACACCTTCACCACCGGTTTGCGCGGCATCGTGGCCCCCTACATCGGGTTCGCCCTGATCGCCGGATACGGTCCGGCAGTGACATCCTGGGTCGCCTTTGTCCTGATCGGGGTCTCCATCATCATGCTGGTTCCGATGCGGCGGTTGTGGTGAGGTTTAAGAGTTTTAGGTTTTAGGTTTTATGGATTTCAAGGTGTTGTTTGTTAGGTGTTAAGCATTTATTTTTTGCTTTCTCACAAAAGGTTTTTTCACGAATGTGGACAGAATTCTTGACGGGGTCCCAAATTCAATCTACTTCCATTCCTTTTAACAACTTCCACCCTTCGGGGGATTTACATCATGGCTAATCCAAAACGCAAACAGTCCAAGGCCCGCAGTGCCAAACGCCGCGCCGCCAACAGCTTCAAGGCTCCGCAAGTGGCCCGTGATCCCGTGGACGGCTCCGCCTTCCGCCCCCACCGCGTGAACCCAAGCAACGGCATGTACCGCGGCCGCCAGGTCATCGACGTCGAAGTTTGATTTTTTATCCGGGGGTCCGGCGGCCGCTTGATCTTTCCGCCGCATCCCCGATTTTCACTCTGGAACACGATTTCAAGTAGCGATGGGCAACCCGACTTGTATCGCTGTTGACGCCATGGGCGGGGACCGTGGCCCTGCCGAAGTGGTCGCGGCGGCCAAGATGGCCCTGAAAAAGGTCCCCAAGTTGGGTGAATTGATTTTGGTAGGCGACCGGTCCTTGCTGGAAACCGAGTTGAAACAGGTCGGTCTGGAACCCGGGGAGCGCCTTTCGATCCACCACGCCTCCGAAGTGATCGAGATGCGGGACAAACCGCTTCAGGCGTTCAAGCGGAAAAAGGATTCCTCCATGGTCCGGGCGATTGAGCTGGTCAAAGAGGGCCGCGCCAAGGGGCTGGTCAGTTGCGGCAACACCGGTGCCCTGATGGCCGGCGGCACGATCCGTCTCCGCATGCTTGACGGCGTGGACCGGCCCGCCCTCGCCAGTGTCATCCCCAACAAAAAATCGCATTTCATCCTCATCGACGCCGGCGCCAACCCGGAGGCCCGTCCCGAGCACTTGATGCACAACGCCATTCTCGGCAGCATTTATTGCCGGATCGCCCTCGGCGTGGCTTTTCCCCGGGTCGGTCTTCTCACCATCGGCACAGAGGAGGGGAAGGGCAACGAGTTGACCCACGACACCCACGAACTGCTCAAGCAAGTGAAGTCGGTCATCAACTACGCCGGCCCGATCGAGGGGTTTCAGGTTTTCGACAACCGCGTCGATGTGGTGGTCTGCGACGGTTTCGTGGGCAACATTCTCCTCAAAACCTGCGAGGGTCTTTTCCACAACCTCAAGGATTATCTAAAGGAAGAAATCACCCGCAACCCCCTGCGCAAACTCGGCGCGTTTCTTTCCCTCGGAGCGTTCAAAACCATGAAGTCCCAGCTCAGCCCCGAGCGCTACGGAGGCGCCCCCCTGCTTGGCCTGCGCGGCAACATTCTGAAGGCCCACGGCTCCAGCAACCGGGAATCGATCATGAACGCCATCCGCATCGGCGTGGAAATGGTCGAGCAGGACATGAACGTCCACATCGTGGAAGACTTGGCCAAAGCCAATCAACTGACCGCGGGCGCGGGCAGCCCCGAACCCCAAGCCTGAGTCCGGGCGCGGCCCCCTGTCACCTTTTGGTCCTGTACCGGCTTCAACCGGTTACGGGAGCCGTTCTTCGGCCACCTCCAGCAAATCGCACATGGTGCGAATGTCGTCCCGGTGGGTCAGGTTAAGTTCCCGTTTGCGGATGTTGAGCCGCTCCAGGGAATACC
>PXDN01000020.1 GCA_003566375.1 Opitutia bacterium | reverse complement strand
CGGGTGGTCACGGTGACTGTTCCCTGGAGACCGGCCGGCCGGCCGCCGCCCGGATTCTCCGCCCGCGCTTCGACCGTGAACAACCCCGTGACCGAATCGGCCGAGCGGTTGACGGCGGAGACGGTGGCGGTGACCGGCGGTTCGCCGGTGGCATCGAACCGGACCGTCAGTTCCTGACCGACTTCAAAAGCCGGTAAATCCAGATCGCTGACGAACAGGCGGGCGCGCAACGGATCGAGCGCGGCGAGGGTGGCCGCCGTCGTGTTCGGGTTGAGGGATTCACCGGGTTCGATCAACCGCTCCTCCACCCAACCGGAAAACGGCGCGGTGACGCGGTGGCGCTCCACCAGTTCGCGCTGGCGTTCCACCTCGATCCGCAGCCGCTCAATCTCGCTTTGCTGCACCTCGAGTTGGGCGCGCGCGGCCTCCAACTGGGTTTCGGGCAAGGTTCGGGAAGCGGCCAGGGTTTCGGCCTCGCGCACCCGCCGCGCCAACTCCGTTTCCTGCTGCCGGGCGGCGGCCAGGGAAGCTTCCGCGGCCCGAAAGGACAGGCGGGCGAGGGTGTCATCGAGGGTGGCCAGCAGGTCGCCCGCCTCCACCCGGTCTCCCGCTTCCACATGGACCGAATCCACCCGTCCGGAGACCTCCACCGCGATCCTCGACCGCCGGTAGGGATCGAGCCGCACCGCAAAAGAGCGCCGCCGGTCGAAGTCCATGGTGCCGATTTCCACGATCAGCGGTTCGGGCTCGACCAAGGCCGCCCGTTCCTCTTCCAAGCGGATGGCCAGTGCCCGCGCGGCGAAATAGTGACGGGTGGCGGCGGCAAAGATTATCACCACCGTCCCGGCGAAGGTCAGGGCCAGGATGGTGCGTTTGGTATTGCGGGAAAGCATGGATGGGAAACAGAGCCTTGCGGAGGTTCGGGGAAATTCGCGCTTTCCCCGGCTCCGGCGGCCCGACCGGTCAAACAACGGCGGGAATCAAACGCCGAGTTTTTCCAGAGCCTCGAGTACGTCCTGGGCCTGCCTCGCGGTGGAGGCCCGCAGGTCGCGCCAAATGATAACCCCGTCCTTGACCAAAAACGCCTGGCGCGCTGCGAAGTTGCCCCGCTTGGGCACGCCAAAGCCCTCTATCACTTTGGAATCGGTGTCGGCGATCAGGGTGAACGGGAGGTTGTGGTTGTCGCGAAACGATTTTTGCGCTTCCGGGGTGTCGGTGCTGACCCCGAAGATTTTGACTCCCTTTTTCGTCAACGGTTCGTAGGCGTCCCGCAAACTGCACGCCTGGGCGGTACAGCCGGAGGTGTTGGCGCGCGGATAAAAGAAAACCAGCACGATGTCTTTTTTGTAGGCCTCGGTCAGGGAGACGGTCTTGCCATCGTGATCGACGGCCTTGACATCGGGCGCTTTGGCACCGACTTCCAGCGGGTTGCCGCAGGCGACGGCGAAAGGAATGAACGCGAGCAGACAAACGATCAATTTTTTCATAGGTGCCAAAGATGGAGGGGATTCCCGAAATCCGCAAGCCAAGGCAGCATGACAAACCTACATTTCCCGGACGGCGGAAAAGGCTTCCATTGCGCGGTCGAGGTCTTCCGGCGAGTGGGCGGCGGAGACTTGGGTGCGGATGCGCGCTTTGCCCTTCGGCACCACCGGATAGCTGAAGGCGGTGACGTAAATTCCGCGCCGCAGCAGCGCTTCGGCAAATTCCGCCGCCGGGCGGGCTTCGTAAAACATGACCGGGGTGATCGGGTGTTCGCCTTCGATCACGTCAAACCCGCGGGCGGTCATCCCGCGGCGGAAGCGGGTGGTGTTTTCCGCCAGGCGCCGGCGGAGATCGCCGCTTTCCCGCAGCAGGCGGAGCAGGCGGATGGAGGCGCCCGCGATCACCGGAGCCAGGGGGTTGGAAAAGAGGTAGGGCCGGGATCGCTGCCGGAGCAACGCGATCAGGTTTCGCCGCCCCGAGGTGAAGCCGCCGCTTGCTCCGCCGAGGGCCTTGCCAAGCGTTGAGGTAATAAGGTCCACCCGGTCCGAGACTCCGAATTTCTCCGGCGTTCCCCGGCCGGTGGGACCGGTGAAGCCGGTGGCGTGGGAATCGTCCACCATCACCAGCGCCCCGTGGCGTTCGGCGAGTTCACAGATTTTATCGAGCGGTGCGTAATGGCCGTCCATTGAAAAAACCCCGTCGGTGGCGATCAGTTTGAAGCGCGCTCCGCCGCGGTCCGCTTCCCGGAGACGGTCCTCCAGTTCATTCATGTCGCGGTTGGCGTAGCGGAAGCGCCGGGCTTTGCAGAGACGGATGCCGTCGATGATCGAAGCGTGGTTCAGCTCGTCCGAAATGACCGCGTCCTCCGGGCCGAGCAAGGTTTCGAACAAGCCGCCGTTGGCGTCGAAACAGGAGCTGTATAGAATGGTCTCCTCCGTGCCGAGGAACCCGCTGATTTCGGCTTCGAGGTCTTTGTGGAGGCGCTGGGTGCCGCAAATGAAGCGGACCGAGGCCATGCCGTATCCCCAGCGGTCGAGCGATTCGCGGGCGGCGGCGAGCACCTCCGGATGATTGGCGAGACCGAGATAGTTGTTGGCGCTGAGGTTGAGGACCTCCCCTCCCTCTTCCGTCGAAATGGTGCCGCGTTGCGGGGTGGTGATGCGGCGTTCCTCCTTGTGCAAACCGTCACGGCGGATCTCCGCGAGGATGGTTTGCGCGTGTTTGTCAAAATCTCCCAACATGGCGGCTTCTTTCTTTTTCCGGGTGGTCAGCTTTCGGTTTGGTCGGCCCAGTTCAAAATGACTTTGCCGCATTCGCCCGAGGCCATCGCGGCAAAGCCTTGTTCAAAGTCCCGGAAGGCAAACCGGTGGGTGATGACCGGTTTCAGGTCGAGACCGGATTGCAGCATGACGGTCATTTTGTACCAGGAGTCGTAGATTCTGCGCCCGTAAATGCCTTTCAGGGTGAGCATGTTGAAAACGATTTTGTGCCAATCGACCCCCATGTTCCCCTCCGGAATGCCGAGGACCGAGATCCGGCCTCCGTGGGCCATGTGGTCGATCATCGAGCGCAGGGCGGCGGGCGCTCCCGACATTTCCAGCCCGATGTCGAAACCTTCGCTCATGCCGAGTTCGCGCTGCACCTCCTCCAGGGTTTCCCCGGTCACGTCCACCACGCGGTTGGCGCCCATGCGGCGGGCCAGGTCCAGCCGCCACGGGTTTTTGTCGGTGACCACCACATGGCGGGCGCCGGCGTGCCGGCTGACGGCGGCGGCCATCACCCCGATCGGTCCGGCGCCGGTGATGAGGACATCCTCGCCCAGCAGTTCCCATTGTTGGGCGGTGTGAACCGCGTTGCCAAACGGGTCGAAGATGGAGGCGATCTCCAGATCGATGCCCGGGGCGTGTTCCCAGACATTGGCGTTTGGGATGACCACGTATTCGGCGAACGCGCCCGGGCGGTTGACCCCGATGCCCTCGCTGTGGTGGCAAAGATGGCGGCGCCCGCCCATGCAATTGCGGCAGCGCCCGCAGACCACGTGCCCCTCCCCGCTGACGATCATGCCGGGCTTGTAGTCGTTGACATTCGACCCGACCGCCACGATTTCACCGACAAACTCATGGCCAACCACCATCGGCACCGGAATCGTGCGGCTCGCCCAGTCGTCCCATTTGTAAATGTGCAGATCGGTGCCGCAAATCCCGGTTTTCAGCACCCGGATCAGCACGTCATTCATCCCGTGATCGGGGACGGGAACTTCTTCGAGCCAAAGCCCGGGCTCCGCCCGCGACTTGACCAATGCCTGCATTGTTTTCGCCATGTGAAAGAGCGGAAATTACCCCCGTCCGTCCGTCGGGTAAAGGGCAATACCGGGGCGTGCCCCCAAAAACCGCGTCCACCGCCTCCAATGGAACGCGACAATAAATTTAGCAGCTGCTAAAATTATTGTCGCGTTTGGATGGCGGGATTTTTGAGAGGCGAAGGGTGGGCCCCAAAAAAAACATGAAGCCGCGGGCCGTATTATGGTGGGGGCCGGTTCCCTTGCCCTGTTGGTTCAAATCCAGAATCCGACCGCCGTGTAAATCAGCAGGGTGACCCCGCCCGCCGCGAGGGCATAAGGCATTTGCGTGCGCACATGGTCGATGTGGTCCGTGGCGGCCGCCATGGAGGAGACGACCGTGGTGTCGCTGATCGGCGAGCAGTGGTCGCCAAAAATCGCACCGCCCATCACCGCGCTCACCACCAGCGGAATGGAGACCGCAGCGCCTTGGTCCCCGTACCCGGCGGCCAGCGGGAGGGCCAGGGGAATCATGATCGCCATGGTACCCCAGCTCGTTCCGGTCGAAAAGGCCATGAATCCAGCCACCGCGAACACCACCGGAGCGATCAGGCGCGGGCTCAGGTGCGGCGCGACCGTTTCCGCCACCCACGGGCCGGTGCCGACCGCGTTGGCGGTGGCGCCGATGGCGAAGGCCAGCGCCATGATCGCCGCCAGCGGCAGCATCCCCCCGGCGCCGCGGAAAGCCGTCTCGGTCACTTCCCGCAAGGTGAAAATCCGCTGCGCCAGCAGCATCACCGCGGAAACCGCCAGGGCCAACGACACCGCCCATAACACCGAGGTCGCCCCGGATGCCTGGTTCAGGTAATCGAAAAAACCCGGATCGGCCACTCCCGCCCCGGCCACTCCGCGCATGCCGGTGATGGCGATGCCGGCCGGGACCATCAAGACCAGCACGGCGAGCGGAACCAGCATGTTGCGCAAGCGGGGCGGCACCCCCGGTTTCGGTTCTCCTCCGGTCACATCCTCATCCACCACCGGTTGGGCGCCATCGCGGAAAATTTTTCCTTCCTCCCGCACCCGTCTTTCAGCTGCTTTCATCGGACCAAAATCCCGGCCGCTCACGCTCACCCACAACACCAGCAGGATCGCCGTGATGGCGTAGAAGTTCAGGACCACCGCCTTGAGGAACACCTCCACCACGCCCGCTTCCCCGAGATGCCCGAGGGCGGCCTGCGCCCCGAGGAGACCGAGCACCAGCGCCCCCCAACTATTGACCGGAAACAGCATGCAGACCGGCGCGGAGGTGGAGTCGCAAATGTAGGCCAGCTTTTCACGGGAGATTCGCAGTTGGTCAAACAACGGCCGCGCCACCGTGCCGACCACCAGGCAGGTGATGGTGGATTCGATAAAAACCCCCATTCCAAGCACCCACGCCATCAACTGCGCCCCGGTGCGGGAGCGGGCCCAGCGCCACCGCCGCGCCCATTCCACAAAACCGGCGATGCCGCCGCTCCGGCTGAGGAAGAGCAGCAGCGCTCCCATCAGCAGGGTGAAGAGGATGACCCGGGTTTGCCATGCCACGCCAAACACATCGACCAGCGCGTCCAGGGTCAGGCGGGTGCCGTTTAGCGGATCTCCCGCGATGATGACCCAGCCAATCCAGATTCCCGCCAGCAGGGAAATCACCACTTGGCGGGTCAGGATGGCCAGGAAGATGGCCAGAAGCGGAGGAAGCAGGGAAAGCCAGCCGAATGTTTCGTTTTCCACGCGACTGAGTCAAGAAGGGTGTGGCCCCGTCGGCAAATCGAAAAAACGGCCCGCCTCCCAAATGGGAAAGCGGGCCGTGAAAAGGGAAAAGCCGTCTTGGCTTACTTGATTTCGCGGTGCACGGTGTGACGGCGCAACGACGGGTTGTATTTCTTCTTCTCGACCCGTTCGGTTTGCGTCTTCTTATTGCGCGTGGTCATATAACGGGAGGGTGATTTGTCCTCCTTGCGCGCTTCGGTGCATTCCAAAATAACAATCTCTCTAGGCATGGTTGTGTTGGTTAAATCGGCCAGCAAGAACCAAACCCGCCCCCCGCGCAACCCCTAAATCCGTTTTTACGAAACCGCCGGGTTGATCCCCCGGTTTTATTGAATCCGTGAAATACCTTGATTCAGGACCCTCGGGGGCTGGCTTGCCAGAGATAACGCAGGCTGTAAGAATTACGGGATGACGCAAGATGAAGAACATTTGAGATTGTTGTCGATTTTTCACTACGTGGTCGGCGGGATGGCCGGGCTGTTCGCGCTGTTTCCGGTTTTCCATTTGATTTTTGGCCTGTTTTTCATCTTTGCCCCGGAAAAATTTGCAGAGAGCGGGGATGCCCCGCCGGCGTTTTTTGGCTGGATGTTTGTTATTTTCGCATCCGTGTTGATCACCATCGGGTGGGCCTTCGCGGCCCTCATTCTCTTGGCGGGACGATTTCTGGCCAAGCGCCGGCATTACATGTTCTGTCTTGTGATGGCCGGGGTGGAGTGCCTCTTCATGCCATTTGGCACCGTGATGGGCGCGTTTACCATCGTTGTCTTGACGCGGGAGTCGGTGAAGCGGCGATTCACAGCCAACCAATCGGTTTAAAAGCAAATGTGACATGGGATCGTTTATGGAAGCGCCTTTTTAGTTCGGCACTTTCGATGCCACATTTTTTTTGCGCTACCGCACCGGTTGAGGCAGGTTTATTATTGTGCGTCATCAGGCCTTCAACCGCGCGGGAGAGACCGTCTCCCCGCTTCCCGAATCCGGCCCCGCCTCGTGGATCCGAAGCGGGGAGGGGGGGCGCTTGGGCGCGGCCACCGGATGGACCGCGTTTCTGTTCACCATTCTGAGCCACGCCTTGGTTTGGTGGTTGATGCCGGAAGAATGGCCCCGCCGGGTGGCGGATAGTGCCCCGGCGCGGACATTCGCGGAGTTGCAAATTCTGACACCGGAAACGGAGACCCGCGACGAGCCCGACCGTTTTGTCATCACCAATCCCGAGGTTCCCGCGAATCCGCCCGACGAGACTTCCCATTTCGCCGCCCGTGACCAACAGGCCGCCCAGCCGGAACCGGCGGAGCGGGATGCCGGCACCCCGGAGGTGGAGGGGGAATTCGACGAACCGACCCAAGCCATCGTCACGGGGGAGGAACCGACTCCCGCTGAAATGGCGGAGTTGATCGGGGAGTTGCTGAATCCGGAAATCCTGCCCCCAGCCGATTCCGCGCGCCCGATTCCGGGTTTTGAAGAAACGGAGGAAACCGAGGGGCTCGCCGTTCCCGTAGCCCCCGAACCGGACCCGGACCGGGAGGACGGGGTGATCGAAGTGCCGGTGGAAACCGATGCCGCCGAACAACCGATGGAGTTGGCCGAATTGCCGACCGAAACCCCGAATGAAACCGTTAACCCACGCCCCCGTCCGCGGGTGTCCCGCCTCTCCAATGATCCGGTGGGCACGCGCGCGGGCGGGACCAACCGCGTCGGCACGCTCGCGGTCGATGCCAGGTTCAGTGAATACGGCGATTACCTGACCCGCATGCTGGAGGCGGTCGGCCGCCAGTGGCACCTGTTGGCATGGAACAGTTTGTCATCCTCCGAAGTGGGAACGATGGTGGTGGTGCGGTTCGAAATTGATTCCTCCGGACACATCCAAAACACGGAAGTGGAGCACTCGACCGCCGGGCTCACCGCCACGTTGATTTGCAAGGATGCGATCAACGCGCGTCAGCCTTTCGGGGCGTGGCCGGATGACATGCGTTCGGTTCTGGGGGACAAACAAACGGTCCGCATCCGGTTTTATTACCGGTAGCGGACGGTTTTTCCGCTCAGGTTTCCCGGCCCGCTTTCCGGTGGGCGAGGGGGGTGACGCCAAACCGCTTGCGGAAATCCCGCACAAAATGGGAGGTGTTCTTGTAGCCCACGCGGGTGGCGACGGAGGAAATTTCGTCGGGGGTGGAGCGGATCAGTTCGGCGGCGCGGTCGAGCCGCACCCGTTTCAAAAAAACGTGCGGGGGAAGGCCCAGTTTTTTGCGGAAGAGGCGGGTCAGGTGGCTGGCGCTGACAAAGCTGACGTTGCGGGCGACCCACTCCACCTCCAGGCGGCTGGCGAAGTGGGTGGAAATGAACGAGGCGGCCCGGTCCACCGGATCGATTTCCGGCCGCAAATCCTCCCGCGCGGCAGCCAGCCGGTACCAACCGGCTTCCAGGTGTTGGTGGGTGGCCTCCTCCGCCACCCAGTCATCGGCGGAGTCCCAGGCTTCCAGCAACAAAACGTGTTCACGATACAGGGACATCAGGCTCGGCCAATAGACCTGTTGCACGTGAAGAATCCACTCGTCGAGGTCGCTGACCACGGTTTCCCAACTCTTGACCAGCGCCGGGATGTCGGGAGCGGTGATCAACTCGCGGTGCAGGAGGGCGTCTTCCTGGTGGAAAAGGGTGTAATCTCCCCGTGTGGCGGTGAGGCGGAGCCGCTCCAGGTGTTCCCAAAACCGTTCGCGAACCTGGGCCCGTTTGGGGCTTTTCCGCCAATGGGTGACCGCGAATGCCTCAAGGGTGGAGCGCAATCGGCAGAGATGATGCATTTTCTCCAATTCCGCCATGATGACAGGAAGCAATCCTCCACCGTCTCTTTCCCGTCAATGCGAAAACACCCCGAAGGATGCCCGGCGGGCTTCCCGCAGGACTTTTTTTCAGCAAAAGAATTTATTTCCCCTTGCATCTACTGTGAATGTAGTAGTTACTGTGAATGCAGTAACCATGATGAAGAACCCGAAACCCTCCGAATTGGAAACCAAAATTCTCTCGCGCCTGTGGGACGACGGGCCGCTCACGGCGCGCGAGGTTCTTGAATCGCTGCCGGACGGCAAGGAGCGCGCCTACACCACGGTGCTCTCGGTTTTACAGGTGATGGAGAAGAAGGGGTTCGTGGGACGGGAGCGGGAGGGGTTGACCGACCGGTGGCACGCCGCCGTGAAACGGGACGCGGTCATGGGGCCCGTTTTGAGGAGAATGGTGGATCATGTTTTTTCCGGTCGGCCGAGCGCGGTCCTGCAACAACTCCTGCAACACACGCCGGTGGACCGGGAGGAACTGCGGTCGATTAAAAAACTGATCCGCGACTACGAAAAGGGAAACCCGGCAGAGGAGGATTGAGGCGATGGAAATGATTTTCGAATGGACGGGGTGGAGCGCGTTGGTGCGGTCTTTATTGCACGGGTTGTGGCAAGGGGCGGTGGTGTCGCTGGCGTTGACCCTTCTGCTCCGCTGTTTGCCCGCCGCGCGGGCCAATCTGCGCTACGCCGTCTCCTGCGGCTCGTTGTTGTTGCTGGTGGCCGCCTGGCTGGGTACCTGGAGCTTGCTGGGAAGCCAACCCGGCGGGCGGGCCTCCGCCGCGTCGGCCGTTTCCGAATCCGTCAGCCGCGAGTCCGTTGCCGCCGCGCCCACCGCTTCGGGCGATGCCAGGGGGGCGGG
>PXDN01000309.1 GCA_003566375.1 Opitutia bacterium | reverse complement strand
GGATTCGCAGGGGCGGGAGTGCCTGGTGATGGTGCTCTCCACCCGCGAACAGCACATCCGCCGGGAGAAGGCCACGTCCAACATCTGCTCCAACCAGGCCTATCTCGCCACCATCGCCGGCGCCGCCATGCTGGAACGGGGCGACGAAGGCCTGGCCGAATCAGCCCGCCTCGGTCGTGAACGGGCGCTGGAAGCGGTCCGCCGCCTCTCCCGCCATGCCGGGGTAAACCCGGCCTTTCCCGAAGCACCCTTTTTCAACGAGGTGGTGTTTTCCCTGCCCATCACCGCCGCCGACTGCCTGGCCGCCGCCCGCGAATTCGGGGTCAACGCCGGCGTCGATGTTTCGGACCGCCTGCCCGGCGACGCCGACAACCTGGTGAAACTCTCGTTCAACGATTGCCAGTCCGATGAGGATATCGAACGGCTGTATCAGTTTTTCGATCACGTGTTTCAACCGGTCCATGACGACAAAACCATGGAGCCGGCCGCCATCCCTGCCGAGTGGCTGCGGACGGACAAGCCCGGCATCCCGCGCGTCTCCGCGGACGAGCTGAAGGCTTACTACACCAAACTCGGCACCCTCAATATCAGTCCCGACGACGGCTGCTATCCCCTTGGGTCGTGCACCATGAAGTACAACCCGTATGTCAACGACCACACGGCCGCCTTGCCGGGGTTTGCCGATCTCCATCCCCAGGTCCCGGAAGAAGACGCGCAAGGCTCGCTGGAGTTGCTCCACCGGGTGCAGGAGTGGTTCAAGGCCATCACCGGGCTCGCCGCCGTCACCACCCAGCCGCTGGCCGGCGCCCAGGGCGAGTTGGTCGGGCTGAAAATGTTCCAAGCCTGGCACCGCCACCGGGGAGACGCCGAACGCGACGTGATTCTCATCCCCCGCTCGGCCCACGGAACCAATTTCGCCACCGCCACCATGGCCGGTTTTGAAAACGGCCGGGTGAACGGGCGCCAAACCGGCATCGTCCTGCTCGAAAGCGACCCCAACGGCCAGGTGGACATGGATTCCCTCCGCGAAAAAATCCGCGCGCACGGCCGCCACATCAGCGGCATCATGATCACCAATCCGAACACCGGCGGCATCTACGAGTCCCGCTTCAAGGAGATCGCCGACCTGATTAAAGAAGTCGGCGGACTGGTTTACATGGATGGCGCCAACCTCAACGCCATCGCCGGATGGGTCGATCTCGGCTCCATCGGGGTGGACGCGGTGCACAGCAACCTGCACAAAACCTGGACCATTCCGCACGGCGGGGGCGGTCCAGGGGACGCCATCGTCGCGGTCAGCCAAACCCTGGCCGATTTTCTGCCCGGCCGGCAAATCGTGAAATCGGAAGCCGGTTTCCGCTCGGCCATCCCTCCCCGCAGCATCGGCTCCTTTCACCGCCACTGGGGCAACTTCGCCCACAAGGTGCGGGCTTACACCTACCTCGCGCGGCTTGGCCGGGAAGGGATAAAACGCATGTCGGCGGTCGCGGTGCTCGCCTCCCGTTACGTGAACCTCCGCTTGAAGGAGGCTTTTCCGCCGCTGCCGGCCAACGCGGACATTCCCCGCATGCACGAATTCATCATCACCCTGCCCGAGGAAACCTTCGCCAAGGCGGAAGAAGCCGGCATCGCCCGCGCCAACATCATACCGCGGGTCGGCAAATTGTTTTTGGATTTTGGATACCACGCGCCCACGGTGGCGTTCCCCGAGGTTTACGGCCTGATGATCGAACCGACTGAAAGCTACACCAAGACCGAGCTGGACCGTTTCGTGGAAACGGTGTTGACCATAGGAAAATTGATCAACGACCACCCCGGCGTGCTGGCCAGCGCGCCCCACTTCACCCCCATCGACCGTGTGGACGAGGTCGCGGCCAACCGGGAACTCTGCGTGAGCCAGCCGCTGGCCGGGCTTCCGCCCATGCCGCCGCCCAACCGGATGGATCCCAAAGTCCTGTTACACGAGGATCCCCGCATTCTGCGGCAAAAAATCCTGGAAGCGGCCGCCGAACGCGGCGAAACCGCCACCGCCGGTTGACCGCCCGGCCCGGCGGCTCCGCCTGAAACCATCCCGCGTGTCCACCGGCAGCCATGAACCCGTTTGACTGGACTTGGCTGTGGCGGGCGGCGCGGGGGCGGAGCCTGACCTTTGCCATGGTGTTTTTCCTCGCCGTGGCCGGCTTTCCCGCCACCCGTCTGCTGCGAAGATGGCTGGCTTCGGCGGATTTCTCCTGGTGGTGGGCCTGGCTCATCCCGATCCTGCTGATCGGTCTGCTGGCCAAATTGGAGCCGCGCCTGATTCCCTCGGAACGACTGCGCCACCGCCTTGCCCTTGGGTTGTTGGTCGGGGCTTTGTTGATCCTGTTTGTGATCCCGTTCCCGGAAAAGCCGGACGGAGTGGAGAACGAACGGGAAGAACATTTATCGGAAGAAGAGGAAACGCCCCCTCCCCGCCCCGTCCACCGCGGCCCTCCCGCCCGCCGTTGAGATGAGTCGATCAAACTGAGCTATTGCACCATCAGTGTTCATCAATCAATCCCCCTCCGCGGTAACAAAGGCTTTGTTGCGGGGAGAGGATTGACGACTCCGGCGGCGGGGGCGGCGTTTCCCCCTTCTCAAACAATCACCCGCGTCCAGCCGCCGTGGAGAAACCGCAGCAAAAAGAATAGACCGCGCGCCATCAGTTCAACCGAGAGGGCGATCCACACCCCGTTGAGACCGTGCCCGAGATGGACCGCGATCCACCACACCAGCGGCACCCGCAGCAGGTAGGTCGAGCCAAAGGTGATCGCCATGCAGGCCCGCGTGTCCCCCACCCCGCGCAAGGCGCCGCTGAAAATGAGCGAAGCCGCGAACCCCACCTGCACCCAGCCAACGATGAACAACAGCGGGGGCGCCGCCTCCAGAATCGGCTGCTGGTTCGAAATCAACCGCACCAACAGTTCCGGCAGCAGAATGAACCCGGCCCCCATCACCCCCATGAAGACCGCCCCGTAGCCGAAACAAATCCAAACCGCCCGCCGCGCGTTGACCGGATCCCCCGCCCCCAGAAATTGTCCGGCCAGGGTCGCCGCCGCCGTGCCCAGCGCCACCCCGGGCAGAAAACTCAGCGCCTCGATGCGGATGGCCACAATGTGGGCACCCACCGCCGCCCGGTCCGCGAGGTGCCCCACCATCACCAGAACCGCGAAATTGCCCGCCCACAGCCCAATGCTCTCGCCAAGGTTGGGCAAACCGATCCGCGCGATCCGCCGCATCAGGTCCCGCTTCGGCCGCAGCCCGGCGGTTTGGCCCGGAGTCCAACCGATCCAGCGGATCAGTATCCGCACAATCCATACCGCCCCCGCCGCCCAGGCGAGCAGCGTCCCGACCGCCAGCCCCGTGATCCCGTGCCCGCCGATCGGTTCCGGGCCGGCCACAAACAGGATGCTGGCCGCCGCGTTGATCAAATTCACCACGACCATCACCCGGAACGGCTGCCGCATCTCCCCGGCCGCCCGCAGACAGGCCGCGGCCACAAACAAGACCGCGTGAAACGGACCGGACAACGCAAGCACCCGCAGGTAAATCACGCACAGGTCCGCGCTTTCCCCCCGCAGTCCCGTCATCCACGCCAGCGAGGGGGCGGACAGCCAAAGCAACCCTCCCACCCCCACGCCGGCCACCAAGGCCAGCAACAGGGCCTGCGCCATGGCCGACACGGCATCCCCGCGCCGACCCGCACCCGTGTGGCGGGCAACCAGAGCCGCCGCCCCCACCCCGATCGCGCCGTGCAGCATGCCGATCAACCAAAGCACGTAAGCCCCGGCCCCCACCGCGTTGGTCGCCTCCACCGAGAGGCGTCCGGCCAGCGCGGTATCCACGAAACCAACCAGAAACGACAGCACCTGTTCCAAGAACGGCCACAGGGCCAAACCCGCCACCAGGCCGGGCAAACTCCGTCCGGGCCGCAACGGAATCGGAGCGGGCGCGCTCATGTTTTGCGCGGGTTCCCCGCCATTTCCGAAGGCACCGCGAACATCCGCCCGTCCTCCACCCGCGCCGCCGTCAACTCCCGCCCCCACGCGCATCCCGAATCCAGCGCGGTCACCGGCCCGATCCGCCGCGCCCCATGGGCTGCCCAGTGGCCGAAGAAAAACGCCCCCGCTTCCGCCACCGCCGCGTTCCCTTCATACCATGGCCGCAATCCCGGCGGGGCGGCCTCCGGCGGTCCTTTGAATTCCGCGTCCACGCGGCCCTCCGCCGTCACCATCCGCAGGCGGGTGAAGGCGTTGACAATGAGCCGCAGCCGGTCCGCGCCGCGCAGGGATTCGTCCCACCGGTCCGGCCAATCCCCGTACATGCCGGCCAAAAACCGTTCCCAATCCGGTCCCCGCAGAGCCGTCTCCACCTCCCCGGCCAAATCCCGGGCCCGGGACAAACTCCATGCGGGCAACAAACCGGCGTGCGACACCGCGAATCCCGCCCCCGTCACCAACAACGGCCGGCTCCGCAACCAGCCCAACCACCGCTCCCGTTGCGCCGACGCCAATACCCCGCCGAACGTGTCGCTCTTTTTCAACGGCCGGATCCCCGCCGTCACCGCCAGCAAATGCAGATCATGGTTGCCCAGCACCGTTTCGACCCGGTTGTCCACCGCCCAGGCCAGCACCCGTTCGGAATCCGGGCCCGCGTTGACCAAATCCCCGGCCAAAATCAGCCGGTCGGTCTCCCCCGCGAATCCGATTTCCCGCAGCAGCCCCTGCAAAGTCGAGAAGCACCCGTGAATGTCGCCGATGATGTAAGTCGCCATGAATTCCGTTTATGAATCAATACCCAGCCAGCACCAGGCAACCATGGAACGAAAAGAAGACGTTTCTTTTCAGCGCAAAGCCACCCCAAGGATCATCGTCGTTTATGGGGTTTTTGAGCCGGGTTTACAAATCCCCACACGCGAAGGTTGACGGAGGCGTCTCCACTCGGCTACAACCCTCGGTGAATGGAGGAAAAACCCGCTTCGGAACCACCCATACGGTACAAACGAATCGTCCTGAAACTCAGCGGCGAGGTGTTGCGCAATCCCGAAACGGGAGACGCGATCGACCCCGATATATTGGAAAACATCTGTCTCCAAATCAAGGAGATCCATGAACTCAAGGTCCAGATAGGGGTGGTCATCGGCGGGGGAAATATTTTCCGCGGCCTCTCCGGGCAAAGCCGCGGCGTGGACCGCACCACCGGTGATTACATGGGCATGCTGGCGACCGTCATCAACGGGCTCGCCCTGATGGACCAACTCGAAAAATCCGGGGTCAACACCCGCGTGATGAGTTCGATCCCGATGAACCAGATCGCCGAGCCGTTCATTCTGCGGCGCGCCACCCGCCACTTGGAAAAGGAGCGGGTGATCATTTTCGTGGCCGGGACCGGCAACCCGTATTTCTCCACCGACACCACCGCCGCCCTGCGGGCCAGCGAAATCAACGCCCAGGTGATCATGAAAGCCACCAAAGTGGACGGGGTTTACAACAAGGATCCCAACCGCCATGACGACGCGGTTAAATACGACCGCATCTCCTTCATTGACGCGCTCAAACAGCGACTCACGGTCATGGACTCCACCGCTTTCTCCCTTTGCATGGACAACAAAATTCCGATCCTGGTATTTAACTTGAACGAGGAACACTCGATTCTGCGGGCCGTCAAAGGAGAAAAAGTCGGCACGCTGGTCGATAACCTTTAATCAGCAGCACGCAAGCATCCGCTATGAATCCACATCCCGCCATCAAAGAAATGACCGCCAAAATGGCCAAGGCCACCGAGCACACTCTGCACGAGTTCAGCTCGCTACACACCGGCAAGGCTTCCCCGACCATGGTCGAAGCCGTCATGGTCGAGGTTTACGGCGGCAACATGCGTTTGAAAGAAGTCGCCGCCATCACCACGCCCGACGCCCGCACCATCCAGATCCAGCCGTGGGACAAAAGCACCGTCAAGCCGATCGAGAAAGCGCTGCAACAAGCCAATCTCGGGATCAATCCGGCGGTGGACGGCGCCATCATCCGGCTGCCCATTCCGGATCTGAGCCGCGAACGCCGCCAGGAACTGGTGAAAATGTGCCAGCGCATGGCGGAAGACGGGCGCATCTCCGTGCGGCACGCGCGCCGCGACACCATGGACGCCTTGAAAAAAGCGCAGAAAGACGGCGAGATCAGCGAGGATGATTTGAAGCGCCTGGAGAAAGAAGTGCAGCAGGCCACCGACAAGGCCAACGCCGAAATCGACGAGCACCTGGCCAACAAAGAGAAGGAATTGCTCGCGGTCTAGAGTCGGCGATTTCGCCGCGTCGTTGTCTATTTTGGATTGCGGATTTTGGATTTTCTCCAGAATTCGCAACCCGGGATTCCCGCCCATGATCACGCTTCCACTTCAATCGCGCCGGGTCATTGTCAAGCTCGGGACCGGCATTCTGACTTCAGGTATTGGACAGCTCAATACAGACCGCATCGCCTCCTTGTGCCGCCAATTGGCCGGCCTGCGGGAAAACGGCGTCCGTGTGATCGTGGTCAGCTCCGGAGCGGTCGGCCTCGGCATGGGCAAGCTCGGGCTGGAGAAACGGCCCCGCGACATTGACCGCCTGCAAGCCTGCGCCGCGGTGGGGCAAAGCATTTTAATCCAAACCTGGCAGCGGCATTTTGAGCCGTTTGGCATCACCGTGGGGCAATTGTTGCTGACGCGGGACGACCTGCGGGCGCGCAAACGTCACCTCACCGCCCGGGCAACATTCGACCGTTTGCTGGAGGATGGGGTCGTGCCGATCGTGAATGAAAACGACTCCGTCAGCGCCGAGGAGATCGATTTGAAATTCGGAGACAACGACGTGCTTTCCGCCATGGTGGCGAGCCTCACGCGGGCCGATTATCTGGTCATTCTCTCGACGGCTCCCGGTCTCATCAACCACGGGGATGGCGGGAAGATCATTCCAGTGGTAAAAAAAATCGACGCCGCCATCACCCGCCTGGCGACCGGCACCACCAGTGCCACCGCGGTGGGTGGCATGATCACCAAGCTCGAGGCGGCCCGCATCGCCAACCGCTCCGGTTGCGGCGCTTTCATCGCGGGGGGGGCCGAACCCGAGGTGCTGCCGAGGATTTTCTCGGGCGAACCGGTGGGCACCTTTTTCGTGCCCCACGGAGTGCCGCTGGAATCCAAAAAACGCTGGTTGGCCTTCTTCGAACGCCCCTGCGGAACCGTGGTGGTGGACGCCGGCGCCCGCGATGCTCTGACCGGGAAAGGGGGCAGCCTGCTGGCTCGGGGAATCACGGATGTGACGGGCGATTTTTCAACCGGTCAATTGGTCAACGTGGCCACCGGGGACGGCCGGGTTTTCGCCCGGGGCATCGCCTGTTTTTCCTCCGATGAAATCCGCGGAGTCCGGCTGAAGGACAAATCCTCCATGCAAGCCCTCTACCCCGCCCGCAAACACCTTGAGGTCATCCACCGGGACAGTTTGGTCATCCTTCATTGACGGATACAGCCAGCCGGGCGGGCTTCCCTTGAAAATTCAGAGGCGGCGCCGGGTCATGTAATCGAACAACCTGTTCCCGCTGGCATCGCCGGGAATTTGGCGAAGTTCGTCGGTGCTGAAAGTCGTCACATGGCCCCCGAGGTGGAGCACGTTGACGCGGTTCGGGTGGGGATTGATCGTGAAACGGGCACCGAGGTTGGCGGTTCCCGGAGCGGGAAAATCAAACACGTAGGGGTTGTTCGGATTCTCATTGGTCACCTTGCTGTTGTCCCGGAAAATGGTTCCCACCCGGTAAATCCACATGTAGCCGGTGCGGGTAATGCGGTTGTCGCGATCCACCTCCTCGGGCCGGCGGTATTGCGGATCATTGAACAACTCATCCCGCGTGGCCGGGCAAAACAAGGAATGGGCGGAATCCAAGTAACTTCCGCTCCACGGCGGGATGTCGGGACCGCCCCTTTCGGGCGGCAGGAGCAAGCCGATAACCCCGTGGTTGGGCGCCACCAGCGACCCCCATTCACTGTCCGGATTCGCACCAGGGGTACGGACGTGGGGAGGAACCCGGTCGTTGAAATCGACGGCATACAAATGCACGGCCGCCCCCAGATCCCGCAGGTTGGCCTGGCAATTCGCCACCCTCGCCTGCTCCCGGGCCTGTGAGACCACGGGAATCAAAATAGCGGCCAAAATCCCAATGATGGCAATCACGGTCAGCAATTCGATCAAAGTGAAAGCACGGTCTTCGTTTTTCAGAAGAAGCAAGGATGATCTGTTATTCATGGTTTGGAAAAAAAAAGCGAACGCCGAAGTGGATGAGGTAAGGTAAGCATTTTTCCCATTTGAAGGCAATCTCCATTTCCAACTGTCCGGCCCGAAAAAAACTGGTCAACTTCAGTGAACCGTAGCAGGATCAAGTATGAAATCTTTCCCTCTTTTACTCTGCTTGAGCGCGGCCCTTATTCCAACCGCGCCCCTTCTGACGGCCGCCGAAAAAGGCGGCCTCTCCGGCCTTTTGGTGGAAGTGACCCGCGGACCGCTCGTCGAAAGCCGCCACTACGGCCGGTTGGTCGTGGTCACTCCCGAGGGCGAAATTGTCCGCCAAGTGGGGGATCCGCACGCTTTGATGCTTTCCCGTTCCGCCCTCAAACCGTTGCAGGCGCTTGGCACCGTAAAACTGGCTCTCGACCGGGGAGAACCACTAAGCCTTGAGGAAATCGCGGTCATGTGCGGTTCCCACCGCGCCCAGGAGTATCACTTGGATGCGGTGGCGGCGCTGTTGGAACGGGCGGGTGCCGGAGAGGCGGCGCTGCATTGCGGGGAAGTCCGCGGAGACCGCCAAAACCACAACTGTTCCGGTAAACACGGCGGCATGCTGGTGGGCGCCAAACTGGCCGGGGCTCCCCGGGAGGGCTATTGGGAAATCGATCACCCGGTGCAGAAATTGATCCAAAAAACCATCCGGGAGTTCACGGATTACGACGAACCCCGCCCGCTGCCGTATGGCACCGATGGGTGCGGCGCTCCCAACTACGCCACCCCTCTCTATAATCTGGCTCTCGGCTTCGCCCGCATCGCCAATCCCGACCGGGCTCCGGAAGCTTACCGGGAGGCCGCCCGCGCGGTCCGCGACGCCATCCTCGCCCATCCGGGTCATCTCAGCAGCCATGACAGCTTTCACGCCCGCCTGGTTGAGGCCGGCAACGGCCGGGTCATCGGCAAAACCGGAGCGGAAGCCTGCTACGGGCTCGGGCTCGCCGTAAAAATTGAAGATGGCAACACCCGCGGCATGCAGGCGATCTTGCTGGCCGCCATGGACCGCTTGGGCGGCATGACCCACCGTATCGACCGGGAGCTGGGTGACCAACGCGCAACCCCCATCGAAAACAGCCGCG
>PXDN01000210.1 GCA_003566375.1 Opitutia bacterium | reverse complement strand
GACCTCGCCTTGTTCGACACCGCTTTTGCCACCAACGTGACCGGGACCGCGCGGGTATGCCAGGCCCTGCTGCCGCTTTTGCGCAAAGGGGACAATCCCCGCATCGTGAATATTTCCTCCGGCGCCGGCTCCATCACCGACAAAACCGATTCCCGCCATTATTGCTATTCCTGTTCGAAAGCGGCGCTGAACCAGTTTTCGCGGGCGCTCGCGGCCGAGTTGAAGCCCGAGGGCATCGTGGTTGCGCCCATCACCCCCGGGTGGGTGAAAACCGACATGGGCGGCCCCAAGGCCGAACTCACGGTGGAGGAATCCGCCGCCAGCCTTGTCCGCACCATCCGCAAACTCGGCATGAAACAGACCGGCCTGTTTCTCGACCGCCACGGCCGCAGCGGGGTTTACCGCTGGTGAGCACCGCGGAACAGGATGATAAGCCGGAACCCGCCCCGTATGACGGCGGGTGGTTTTTCCGGCCCGGTGCCGGGTATTTCGTGCTGTGGATCGTGCTGTGGCTGATGGTGGTGGGAAAATTCGCGGTGGTCCGCGGGTTTGCCGCTCCCGAATTGCTGCACCTCGGCGCATTGCTGGCCGCCCTGCTGATCCTGCCATGGGGCGCCGCCTGCGTGGCGTGGCGCGTTTCGGGTGGAAAACGGCTGAAGGCTGAACTCACTTGGCTGGCGGTCGCCACTCTCCTTTTCCTGGTGCAGACCGCCCAACTCTACCGCGAGGCGATCGCCGCCGGTTGAGACCGTTACGCCCGAATCCATAATTCGGGTACGGTGGAAAGAGGGCTGTTTCAGGTCACACCGGGTTCTTGGGAAGCGCACCAGCGGGCCGCGTGGGAAATCAGTTCCGGACTGCTGCGCAGCCCCAGCTTTTCTTTGATGTTCGCCTTGTGCACCTCCACGGTTTTGCCGCTGATGTGGAGGCGTTCGCCGATCTCGCGGGTGCCGATGCCCTGGCCGGTGAGGCGGTAAACCTCCAGTTCCCGGTCGGTCAGGCGTTCCAGCGGGGAATGGCCGTTCTGCGGTCTCCGGCCGGAAAAGAGGTCGAGAATTTTGGAGGAGATGGCCTCGCTGACGTAGATTTGTCCGCCCAGCACGGTGCGGATGGCCCGCATGATTTTTTTCCCCCCCTCTTGTTTCATGATGTAGCCGCGCCCGCCCGACCGCAGCACCCGCTCGGCGTAGAGGGATTCATCGTGCATGGAAATGACCAAAATGGGGAGATCGGGGCGCACGGCCTGCAGGTCCTTGATCAATTCCAAACCGTTTTTCCCGGGCAGGGTGATGTCCACCAGGGCGAGGTCGGGCTTCAGCTTGGCGACCGCTTCCATGGCGGCGCGGGCGTCCTCGGCCTCGCCACAAACGGTGAGATCGGGCTCACGGGCGATGACTTGGGCCAACCCCTCGCGCATCATCGGATGATCGTCGATGATCAGAATTTTGGTTTCGTTGGCTTTGGTTTTGGCCATGATGGGAATCTATCCTCCGTGAATTCACCGCAGGTTGCCCGCGGTGGCAAGGAAACCATGCGTTTCCCCGCTGAAAACGGGCTTTGAGGTTATGACGGGATTTTCTTTCGGTTGCGTCGATTTTCTGTTCTGGTGCAACCATCATGAATCCTGATTCCCCGTTTCGCCAACAGCCTCCGCCGCGTCCGTTCATGGGTCTGGCCATCGCCAGCATGGTTCTCGGCATACTCGGACTGGTTCTCAGTCTGGTTTTGATCGGCGCGGTTCTGGGAGTCGCGGCGTTGATTTTCGGCATCCTGCACTTGCGAAAGAAAGACGCTCCCGCCGCCATGGCCGGCGTGGGAGCGGGCCTCGGGGCGTTGGCTTTGGTGGCTTCGGCCGGTTTCGGGGTGTTTTACTACAAAATTTATCAGGAATATCTGGGTTTCATGGATGGAGGGTTCGCTTCCTTTGACGCCGCATCCTGGGAAGGCGTGACCGCGCCGGAAATGAAGGTGGAAACGCTGGATGGGGAGATCCTCGCCCTCGGCGATCTCCGCGGACGCCGTGTGGTTTTGAATTTTTGGGCGACCTGGTGCCCGCCCTGCGTGAGGGAAATTCCGCATTTCGTGGAATTGAGCGAAGAGGCGCCGGCGGACGAGCTGGTGATCGTGGGAATCAGCGATGAGAATCGTTCCGTCATCAAAAAGTTCGCGGAGCGCCACGGTGTTTCTTATCCCCTCGGCAATCCGGTCGGGGAGCCGCTGCCCCCGCCTTTTGGGAATGTGGTGGCGCTCCCGACCACGTTTTTCATCGACCGCAACGGCTTGATTCAAAGCGTTCGGGAAGGCTACCTGAATGCGGCGGAAATCCGTGAACTCGCCATGGCGGATGATTTCGAGGGAGAACCGCGCGAGGCCCCCCGTCCGCCGGTCAGTGAATTGGAGGACGCGGAAACGGTTTATCAACCGGTCGAACGTTGGTCGCGGACATACGACGTCGCCGCCATGGAGGGAGGGGATTGGAATGGCGATGGTCGTGGAAATTTGTTGCTGGCCGCGGCCGACCGCCGCCTGCGGGTTTTGGACGGGGAAGGGGAGGAGTTGGAACAAATCCGGTTGCCCGGCCATTTCAGCCTTCTCGGCTTGGGGCGGAACGGGGAGGAGGTTCGCTTGCTGGGGCACACCAACTGGGGCCATCAGGTGGTGGCGATGGACGGCGCGGGTCAGCGCCTGTGGCGCTATCGTTCCGGCAGCGGGGTGAATGGCGCCCATTGGGGTGACCTGACCGGCGACGGGCGCGATGAACTGATCGCGGGCATGAACGGCGGCGGCGGTTTGCACGCGGTTTCTCCCGATGGCGAACGGCTCTGGCGCGCCACCCACATTGGCAATGTTTGGAACCAAGCGGTTATTCCCGCCACGGGCGGTCAACCGGCCCGGATTTTCGCCACCGAAGCGGGAGGCTCGGTGCGGGTTTTCGACGCCGAAGGCACGGAATTGCGGGCGCTGCGCCCCTTGGGCCAGTACTCCAGTCAGCTCGCCGCCGGCCGGATGGACGCAAACGGACGCGTGCAAATCATCGCCCAGGGCGATGCCACGGTGGCGTTTGACGAAACCGGAGAAGTCGCTTGGCACACCCCGGCCCAACGCGACCACGGGGCCTGGCGCGGGAGAACCTTTGCCCTGGGCGACCTGACCGGAGACGGGGTGAACGAATGGGTTTTCCGCGACATCGACGGGACCCTCGCCGTGGTGAATCCCGACGGCGGCCGGGTCGCTTCCCTGACCGTGGCGGGAGACATTGAACAATTCACGGTGGTGCCCGCCCCGGAAGCGGGCGGTCTGCTGGCCGTGTTCGCCGCCGGGCAGGTCCGCGCCTTTGCCTTGGAGCCAGCAAAAGAGCCCTGAGGCCATGCCGCCCCGCCGTTTTCCACCACACCCGGAGATGGGACGGCTGATGAAATAATGGCCGGCTGGGTGAGAAAAAGCTTACCTCAACCGCGAAAATCGGCATGCTTGGGATCATGCGCAACCCCTTAAGCACAGCCGACGGGCCGCCTCCGGGCAAGGAGGGGTTGTGTCGTCCTTCTCTCCCAACCGCGTTCGCCGGTTGGCCCGAATCCCTTCGTTTTCACCATTGATTTTTCGCACCATGGAAACCCACACGCCTGTATCCGCCATTTTGGAACACAAACAAGCCGCTTTGCACGGTGTCCCGCCGGATGCCACTGTTTTGGAGGCCGTTCACCTGATGAACGAAAACAAAATCGGGGCGGTTCTGGTCATGGAGGAGGGGAAACCGGTTGGGATTTTTACGGAAAGGGATGTTCTGGTCCGCGTCGTGGACGCGGGTCTGGATTCGGCCGTCACCAAAGTCCGGGATGTCATGAGCAAAAACCTGATCGTCATCAAACCGACTTCGACCATTGAGGAGGCCATGCGGGTGGTGTCGGAAAAACGCTGCCGCCACCTTCCGGTGATGAATGGGGACACGGTCGCCGGAATGATTTCCATCGGGGATCTGACCCGGTGGATTGTCCGCGAGCAGGATTCCTACGTCGAAAACCTGCTCGACTACATCTACGGCCACCACCAGAGCTGACCGGCCGATGGTTATCCGGCGTTTTCCGCCGAGGACCAAAATCCGAGACCGAGGGGCGGCAAATGCAGGGTTGGCTCCGGGGCGGCGTCCGTGTCGGGGCTGTCGAAGAACCGGTTTTCATCGGCCAGTTTTTCCCATTGCCGATTGGCAACCTCCCCGAGGGGGAGAACCGCGGGGGCGTCCCCCGGGTTTATGGCGAGGAGAAGGCGGCCGCCGGCCGTCGATCCGTCGGCGTTGTAAATCACCGCGAAAGCGGGGGACGGCTCCGCGAAAACAAATTGCCAAAAGGTGTTGGTGGTTCGCCCGCCGGGCCGGAGCAGGCAACCGGCTTCCGACAGCCGGAACCTTATCCATCCGGCGAAATACCGGTGGGTGTCGGCATGGAGTTCGAGGCGTTCGTAATCGAGCGCGTTGACATCGCCGCGGAGGTAGGTGTTCGACAAGCCGCCCTTGGAGCGAAGGAAATCCTGTCCGGCCGCGATCATGGGAACGCCCGCCGAAGCGAAGAGAAAGGCGGCCATCAGGCGCGTTCGCGCCGCGTCCCGCGGGGTGGCGTCCATGCCGTTGTGGCCGGGGTTTTCCGTGATCAGGTCAACCCATGTCCGGTCGTCGTGCGATTCGGTGTAGTTGAGGCTTTGGTACGGTCCGGCCGCGTAGTTGCCGGGGGAGCCGGTCATGAAATGGCGGACGGTTTCCGGGGCGCCCCGGCCGTTTACGAATTCCGGCAGAAAATTCCGAAAGCCGTCGTTCCATGAGCTGTAGCCGGTGAAACGAAGCTGGCGGCCGACATGGCCGCGGAAACTCCACGGTTCGGCGATCAGGATGATGCCGGGTTTTTCCGCGCGCAGGGCGGTTTCGATTTCCTTCAGTGTTTCCACCCCGAGAAGTTCCGCCAGGTCAAAGCGGAAGCCATCCACGTCGAAAACCCGCACCCAGCGCAACAGGCTGTCGATGATCAACCGCTTGACCATGGCCGCGCCGCAGCGCAAATCGTTGCCGCAGCCGCTCCAGTTCATCAGCCCGCCGCGGGCGTCGAGATCGAAATAATACTGCTTGTCGATCAAGAGGAGGTTGTTCGGGTTTCCAACATGATTGTAAACCACGTCGAGGATGACCGCCGTTCCCCGTTCGTGAAAAGCCCGCACCACGTCGGCGAATTCCTCTATTTGGCCGCCGCCGCCGGGGTCGGAGGCGTATCCACTTTCCGGGGAAAAGTAATTCACCGGCATGTAACCCCAGTGATAATCCTCCCGCCGGGGATTGTCGAATTCCTGCACCGGGAGAAGTTCCACGGCGTTGGCACCGAGGGAAGACAGGTAATCCGATTCCCGCGCCCAACGGGCCAGCCCCCGGAAACCGAGCCGTTCGTCCGCGCCGAGCGCCAGCGGAGAACGGGCCAGCACGTCGCGGGTGTGCAGTTCCACGATAACCAATGTCTCCGGCAGAGGCGGTGTGAACCGTTTTTTGGGCGGGGCCGGCGGGAGCCGGTCGTCCACCACAATGGCGGGACCGGCCGGGCCTTCCACGGCCAGGGCGTAAGGATCGGCGATGGGGAATTCGGGTCGGAAATGGGTGGAGGCATTGTCCGGCCCGTCCACGAAATACCAGTAATGCCAGCCGTGGCGGTTGCCGGAAACGCGGCCTTCCCAGCAACCGTCGGGCATCCTCCGAAGGGAAACGCGTTCTTCCCCGTCAGCCTCCCCGCCGGCTTGAAACAGGCGGACCTCCACCGAAACGGCGCGGGGGGCAAAGAGGCGAAACGTGGTTTGCCGGTCACGGGCCTCCGCGCCTTGTTTTTTATCGGTGGTCATCCCGTAAAAGAAATCACCCGGTATCAGAAAAACGGATTCATGGTCCCCGCCGTTGGGCCAGAGCAGGCGGTTGTTTTCGGCCAGGTCAAACGGTTCGGCGGTGGCAAAAGCGAAACGGTGGCGGCCGGTCTGCCGGGGATTGACCTCAAGGTTGCTGTTCCAGCCGTCGTTGCGCACCGCGTTGGGCGCGGAGTCCGGCGGCGCCAGCCAGCGCCCGGCGGAGTTGACGAATTTAAACTGGAAACGCTCCCGGCCGAAGGCGGCGGCGGGATGGGTCGCGGTAAGCACCGCCCGCCCTTCGATCAAATCCGCCCGGAGTTTCCAGCGCCCGCCGTCCCCGGCGGGATTCCAATGATTGAAATCCCCGGCCAAAAAAATCTCCGGGTCGGAGGGTTCGGTCCACGGGTAATGGCCGGGATCGAAAACAAAGGTCAGGTTGCCGTTTTCGACAAAATACCCGCTTTCCAAACTGAATTCCGCGGGGGGCAGGCGGGTGAACGAGGTTACCGCGCGGGCCGGTTTGAATTGGGGAGCGGGCGGGTTCTCGGTCCAGTCGCGGGAAAGTTCAACCAATCCGGATGACGGGCCGGTGAGCAGGGCCCGGCTGATCAACGGCTCCGTGTGCGGCATGGTGAATGGGATGCGTTCATGGGCATGAATGATGAAAAAGGAATGCGGGCGGCATCGCCAAAAACCGCTCGTGCGGTTGGTGTTGGCGCGGCTTGCCGGGTTGCGGAAAATATCATTGCCGGGTGACGGCCTCAAAGGCCAGCCGGGAAATTTCCGCGATGGCGGCCTCCGACGCGGACCGGTCGGTTCCCTCGTTGATCATGGCCGAAACGATTACGGCCGCGTCCCCGGCTTCAATGACGCCGGCGTCGTTGACCACTCCTCCGCGGGCGAGGCTGCCGGTTTTGTTGGCCACCCGCACCCCGGCGGGGAGACGGGCGTTGATGCGGCCGGTCTTGGGCATGGCCAGGATGCGGATGATTTCCGCGCAGGCTTCCGCATCCAAAATTTCATGACGGTGGATTTTGGCCAGCAGATCGGCGGTTTCGGCGGGAGTGGAGATGTTCTCGCGGCCCTCCCGGCTGGCTTGAACGTCCATCATCAGGCGGCGCAGGCGGGTTTCGGCGTAGCCGAGTTCCTCCATGGTGCGGTTGACGTTCTCCATGCCAACGCGGTTGATCACCAGGTTGGTGGCGGTGTTGTCGCTCAGCACGATCATGAGGATGGCCAAATCCAGCAGGGTCATGGTGGTTTTGCCCGGCGTCAGCCACCGCAGAATGCCGCTGCCGCCCACGAAATCGGCTTCCGGCACGGTTATCAGTTCGTCCAGCTCAAGGTTGCCCGCGCGGTCCTGGCGGAACAAGTCCACCAGTACCGGAAGTTTTATGACACTGGCTTGGGTGAAAGGACGGTCGGGCAGGTGGGTGAAGCGCTCGCCGCTTTTGAGGTCGTGAAGGACCACCCCGAATATGCCGTCGAGACCGTCGATCACCCGGGAGGCGGCGGCGGTGAAGTCCCCGTCAAACACCCGTTTGTCCGGAGAGGGGGTGCCCTCCGCCCGGACCGGACCCGTGAAAATGGCCAGTAACATGAAGATTCCCACTGCCCTTGTTTTGTTCATGAGTCAACGACCTTGCGCGGCCCGGTGGTTTTGGTCAAAGCCGAAACCGCGCCAATTTTTCATCGAAGCGGTCGGCGGTCACAGCCAGCCGCTCCTTGCGGCGCTGCGCGGGGTAACTGGCGGTGAATCACACCCGGCTTTGGCCCGGGGCTTGGCGGGAACTTGACAGGATACCGCAACCCCGCTTGTTTAGCGGGGAATGCCAAGTTAAAATTGCACCTTCCCCGGTTACCTCACCATCATCCGGTTTCATTCGGTCACTTGCCTTGCTAAAACATTTACCATGAACAAATTACCTGATCTTTTCTTTAAAAGATTCCAAAGCGTGCAAGTGCCGGCACTCGGCTTCGGCACCTTCCAGCTGGAAGGGGAAACCTGCCGCAACGCGGTGGGGAAAGCTCTTTCCCTGGGCTATCGCCATGTTGACACCGCCCGGGTGTATGGAAACGAGGACCAAGTCGGAGCGGGTCTTCGCGACAGCGGCCTCAACCGGTCTGATATCTTCGTTACCAGCAAAGTGTGGCTCGACCATTTGAAAGCCCCGGCCCTTCTCAAGGAAGTCATGACAAGCCTCGAACTCCTTCAAACGGACTACCTCGACCTCGTCTTGATTCATTGGCCCAACCCGGATGTGCCCTTCGATGAAAGCTTCCGCGCGCTCGAGGAGTTGAAAACCCAGGGAGTCGTGATCCAATACGGCGTCAGCAATTTCCCGCCTTCTTTGCTCAGCGGGGCGATCAACGCGGGCGAGGTCTTTTGCAACCAAGTCGAATACCATCCGTTTCTCGGCCAGGACCGGCTCTTGGAGATCGCAAGGGAAAACGACATCATGCTGACCGCCTACTCGCCTTTGGCGCAAGGCGGGGTGATTGGCCACGCGGAGCTTGAAGGCATCGCGGACAAACACGGAAAAAGCAGCGGGCAAATCGCCCTGCGCTGGTTGATCGAGCAGGATCAGGTGGTCGCCATTCCCCGCTCCTCCAAACCGGAGCACATCGAAAAAAACTTCGACATCTTTGACTTTGCACTCGACGACGAAGACCGCGCCAAAATCGCGGCCCTTCCGAAAAACCGCCGCCGGATCAACCCCGGCTTTGCTCCCGATTGGGAAGAGGAATGACCGGAGCGGCGGGGCAGGAGTGGGAAAGGTGGCGGGAGTTCGGAAAATCAAATAAATAACGAACCAAAGAAATCATGACTGACAAGAATACGAACAAGCCCGGCAAGCGGGACACCGAGGACTCGCAGCAGCACTTCGAACAGCTGCCCGAAGACAAGAAGGAGGGGTTGCGTTTGAAAAAGGAGTCCGAGGAGAATGACGGCCGCGCGGGCCTTGAGGTGCGGAAGAAGGTCGAAAAGAAAGTCGAAGGGAAGGACTGAGGCGAAGATTCGGGAGCGGGTCCACGGAGGGGACGAAGGTTCAGGGGGCTGCATGCGGTGTGCAAGGGGAGCGCCTCACGTCAGTGGGCGGGATGCGGATGAAGTTGTTACTTCGGGCCTCCTGATTCGCCGCCTGAAGGCTGGCGCTCCCAAGAGCCGCCATGGGAGCGCCCTGCTTCAGCCGGCGACATGCGGTTATTATGCGGATACATCGGGCCTTCGGTTCGCCGCCTAAAGGCTGGCGCTCCTGAATAGGACGTTTCCGATGCAAGGGGAGCGCCCTGCTTCAGCATGCGGTGTGCAAGGGGAGCGCCCAGCTTCAGCGGGCGACATGCGGTGGGCAAGGGATACATCGTGCCTTCGGTTCGCCGGCTTAAGCACGGCATTCCCAAGGGCCGACCAGCCAAAGAGAGCTTGCTTAACCGGTCGCAGTGGGGCGTTGGTGGAGCGGATTGAATGCGAAGTGGATGGACTTTTTAACAATCCATTCAAACTTTCCGTTTTGAATCTTTCGGAAAACGGG
>PXDN01000399.1 GCA_003566375.1 Opitutia bacterium | reverse complement strand
CGCGGGGTCACCGCCTTCTCCATGGCTTCCCAGTCGAAACCCCAGCGGCCTTCCCGCAGGGAGAGGGGAACGGTGACCAATTCGCGCTCCATGTTGCGGGGCGCGTTGAGGATTTGTGGATACACCGGCACGGGGGACATCACCGAGTCGCCCGGTTCGGAAAAGGCGCGGCAGGTGACGTTCAGGGCGGAAACCAATCCCGGCAGCCAAACCAGCCACTCCTCCTTCACCTCCCACCCGTAGCGGACGCGGCACCAGTCTCGCACCGATTGGACGAAACCCGGGTTGGGTTGGGCGTAGCCGAAAACCCCGTGATTCACCCGGTCGGCCAAGGCGTTGACCACGGCGGGCGGGGAGGCGAAATCCATATCGGCCACCCACAGCGGCAGAACGTCGCGGGCTTCGTATTTGATCCATTTTTCGCTGCCGGTTCCGCGCCGGTCGATGGGAGTGTCGAAATCAAAATTCATAATGGCTGAAAACCGGTATCCTCAAAGCGGACCGGCCGGGATGCACGCTTTTTTTCCCGCGCGGTTGGCCCGTTCCCAGGCGAACAGATATTGTTGGGCGTAACCCGCCAGGTGACCGTAGTGGAGGCGGCCGAATTGGGCGGTTTGGGCCGGAGACCACCCGCTCAAACCGTAGCGGGTTTCCATCACCCGGAGAATCCAAACATCGACCGGGAACGCCTCCCAGCGCCCGGCGCCAAAGAGCAGCACGCAGTCGGCCACCTTTTCCCCCACGCCCGGAAGCTGGCGGAGAAGTTCCTTTGCCTCCGCGTAGGGCCGCCCCTCCACCTCGTCCATCCAGCCGGGACGTTCGGCGAGAAACCGGGCGGTCCCGGCCACATGGCGGGCGCGGAAACCGAGACCGCAGGCCCGCAGATCTTCCACGGAGGCCTCGGCCAAACGCGGCCATGCCGGGAGCGCCCGTCCGCCGCCGGGCAAGGGCTCGCCCAACCGGTCCGCCAGCGCGTCACACATTTGGCGGATTTGCACGATTTGTTTGGTGGCGGAGCAGAGAAAGCCAAGCAGGGTTTCGCCAAACGGCTGGCGCAACAACCGCAATCCGGGAAAAGCGGCCAGGCAACGGGCCAAGTGGGGATCGGTTCGCCATGGAAGGGAGTCGCGGGCCGCGGCGTAATCGCGGTCAAGGTCGAGGTAGCGGGGCAAGTCGGCGAACACCGCGGCGGCCGCGGCCGATGGCGCGGAGGCCAACAGGTGCCCGGCGTCATCCAGGCGCAACCGGACGGTGTGGCGTCCCCAGATGCCCCGCCACTCGTTTTCCCCGGCCGACCGCCAACGGAAAGCCTGGCCGCCGTCGAGGGTTTCGCGCAGGCAGCGCGGGTTGAGGCCGGTCCAACCCGGAACCGGTTGCCAGGACGACCATCCGGCGGAATCCGCCCCGGGCGGGGAAGCGTCCGGGCGAGGGTTTGCGCTCATGGCGAGGGATCCGGGGGATTCCCCCACAGAAAACTTTTGCGGCTGGCGATGACCTCTCCGTCTTGGTCGAAAAACGTGACTTTCCACGCGCGGGGGCGCGTTCCGGGCTCGCTCCAGACTCCTCCGGTCAGGCCGATGAGGAATTCCGGGTTGCGGCGGTGGACCGGGCCGAGGGACAAGCGGTGGGAAACGGCCTCGACCGAGCCGGGGGGGATGACTTCCAACAAGACCGCGTCCTCCACCGTTTGGCGGCGGTAGGGGTTTTGGCGCAGGCGCAGGCTCAGGTAGTATCCGGAACGCTGGGACGGATCGGTGCGGACGATCACGCTGCGGCCGGGGTTTTCGCGCCCGGTGAAGAACTCGGAAATGCGCTGAAACGACTCGACCGGGTAATACCCCGAGGAGATGCGGCGAAACCCGTCTCCTTCTTCGGCGGCGAGTGGCGTGGCGGCGAGCATCAACAAGACGGCCCACGCCACCGCCCGCCGTGGGAACGGATTACCAATAGCTCTGGCGTTGGAGGCGGATGATTTCATAAAGGCTTTCGGGAACGACGGCGAGAAATTGGCTCGGTTTCATGATGAAAGCGGGGCCGCCCGCTCTGGTGATTTTCGGTTGGCAAAGGTAGAGTTGATCCTTGGCTCGGGTCACGGCGACATAAAAGAGACGCCGCTCCTCCTCCACGTCGCCCCCTTCCTCCAAGGTTCGCCGCAGGGGAAACAAACCCTCGGCCACGCCGATCAGGAAGACCACCGGAAATTCCAGCCCTTTGGCCTGGTGCACGGTGGTGAGGCGCAATTGGTCTTCATCCCCGTCCACCGAGCGGTCGCTGGTTTCGGAACTGAGCAAAACCAGTTGGGCCAGCAACTCCTCCATTTCCTCAAAGCGTCCGGCGAACCCAACCAGGCCTTTCAAATCGTCGAGCCGCTGGGAATAATTGCTGTAGGCTCCCCGCAGGTAATCGCCGTACCAACCGTCGATGCCGAGCTGGACGATTTCGGCGGGGGTCCGGTTTTTCCGGGCCTCGGCCATGTCGTGGATGGTCCACATCAGTTTCGACCACTCTTCGGCCGCGGCGGCGGGCACTTTTTTGAGAACCGATTCGTCCAGCAGCGCCTTGGCCACGGAGGTGTTCCCGCCGGTCGCCGCCTTGTTGGCGAGAGCCAGCAATTTGGCGGCGGTTTTATCCCCGATTTTGGGGAGCAGGGCGGCCACCCGTTTGAAGGAGGTGCCGTCGCGCGGGTTGCAGGCGAACCGGAGTTGGGCGGTGAGGTCGCGCACGTGGGCCTGTTCGAAAAAACGAACGCCGCTGGTGATTTGAAACGGAATGCCGGCGCGGGAAAGCTCCATTTGCAACTCCAGCGAATGGTAGTGGGCGCGGTACAGCACGGCCACGTCGGAGAGCCGGTAGCCTTCGTCCAAAAGGCCCTCCAGCCGTTTCATGATGAACAGGGCCTGCTCGCGCCCGTCCATGGCCGGCACGAAATACGGGCGCATGGAATGGCCGCGGGCGGGGCGCAGTTCCTTGTGGAAACCGGCATGCACCGGCCGGTGTGACAGGACGCCGTTGGCGAATGCAAGAATCTCCGGCGTGCTCCGGTAATTGACTTCGATTTTGTAAATGCGGGTGTCGGGATGCCGTTCGGGAAACGAAAGGATGTTGTGAAAATCGGCGCCCCGCCAGGAGTAGATGCATTGCGCGTCGTCGCCGACCGCCATGATTTGGTGATGCGCGCCAAAGGTGTCCACGATCTCCGACTGAATGCGGTTGGTGTCCTGATACTCGTCCACCAGCACGTGCCGGAAGCGCTCCTGGTAGTGGAGGAGGAGTTCTTCATTTTCCCGCAAAAGTTTCAACGGAAAGTCCAGCAGGTCGTCGTAATCGACCACCTGTTGCTCCAGCTTTTTTTGTTGGTAGAGCGGATAAAAAACCGCGCACCGTTCGGCGATTTCAGAATGTCCGGGAAAATAGCGGTCGATCGCTTCGGGAATGGAAAGGCGGGTGTTGCGCGCCATGCCGAACATGTCGGAGAGAACGCGGGAGCGGGGGTGGGTTTTGTCTTTGAAAAACAACGGGTCTTTTTCCTTAACCGTTTCATTGAGCAATGACTCCGCCTCGCCGGCGTCGAGAATGGTGAAATTCTTGCCCAGGCCGACAGCCTCCCCGTGGCGGCGGAGAATTTTTTGGCCGATGTGGTGAAAGGTCCCGCCCCAAAAACGCCGGGCCTCCACCCCGGTCAAGTCCTCCACCCGGTGCAGCATCTCGCGGGCGGCCTTGTTGGTGAAGGTCAGCAGGAGGATGTTTCCCGGCGGGACGCCCTTGTGCAGGAGAAAGGCGACGCGGTAAGTGAGGGTGCGCGTTTTGCCCGATCCCGCTCCGGCCAGCACGAGGGACGGGCCCGGTTCGGCGGTGACCGCCTCGTATTGGTCATCGTTCAACTCGCTCCGGAAATCAATGTCCGGAACCGTCGGCGGTTTGGTGGGCGCGTCATGCAGGTGAAAATCCATTCGCGGCGAAGATTAGCCGTGTTCCCTTCCAACCGGCAAAGGAAAAAGCGGGACCGCGCAGGCCGGGTGTGCACGGCGTTTCGGGGCGGGAGACCGAGGGTCATGCCAAAGTAGCTGCCAGACCTTCGGTCGGCAGTCTGGTGTTTTGAGGGGCGGCGTTTTGGAGAAGCAGACCGAAGGACTTGCCGCTACGTGTGGAGGGAAGTAGCCGCCAGACCTTCGGTCGGCAGTCTGAGGTGGCCTCCGTGCCGCCCGTTGGCTCAATAAATGATCAGAAGGCACCGGGCCGTGGCCGCCGTTGGGCGATGCGCCCGCATGGGATTCCCGTTGCGGTTTTTCCGGAACGGCGTTCGTCCCCGCCGCGGGCGGAAGCGGTTTTGCGTTTGCGGAGGGTGGGATTCGACCGCAACTTGCAGGGTAATTCATGAAAACGCCATCCGTTCGCCAGACAACTTTTGCCGCCGCCGGGAATTCCGGGGAAACGCCGGAAACCTCCCCGGCGTCTTTTGTGGTGTTGCCGTTCGACGGGCGCAACCGGCTCTGGCTCGGAGTGGAGGGAGAGCCGGGCGAGACCCGTTTTGGTTTCGTGATCCAGGGGGGAGGCGAGGGCGGCGCCACCCCGGAACGAGCGGTGGCCGCGGTGTTTGGAAAACCGTTGCCGACGCGGCGGATTTTCACCCTGCGGCGAAACGGGGCGGCGGCCCTGGAGGTCTGGTTTGCCCTGTTGGACGCCGACGGGGAGGCGAAGGCGGCCGGGAACGGCTCCTTTCACACCGTGGAGGCTCTGCGGAAGGCTTTGGCGGAGCGGCCGCGGGATTTTGCTCCGGAGGTGGCGGACATCATCCCCGGGTTGGGCGACAGGCTGGTGGAGGCTTCGCGCCTCCCGTATGGAGAACAGGAATACATTTATCGTTTCCGGACCGAAAAACAGCGCAACCGGTCGGTTTACCACTTGGACGATTCTTCCCTGGCTCTCTACCAAAGCCGCCTGTGCGAGGCGATCAAGACCCTGAAACGGGTCAACGAGCGCTCTTCCGCCGAACCGGCGCTGCTCGATTTCGGGACCGTGCGCTACGTGTTGCCCAGTCATTTCGGGTTTTGCCTGGGGGTCCAGAACGCCATTGAGCGGGCCTACGAAAGTTTGGCCGAAAACCCCGGCCGCCGGGTTTTCATGCTGAGCGAATTGATTCACAATCCGTTTGTGAACGAGGACCTGCAAGCCCGCGGGTTGCGCTGCCTCCAGACCGACAAAGGGGAACCGTTGCGCGACCCCCAAACCGGGGAGACCCACTGGGAGGCGCTGCGGGAAGGCGACATCGTGGTCATTCCGGCGTTCGGGGCGACGGATGCCGACAAACGCCGCCTGATGGAAAAGGGGATCGCCATCAACCGCTACGACGCCACCTGCATGCTGGTGGAAAAAGTCTGGAAGGCCGCCCGCCGGTTTGCCGAGAGCGGCCACACCGTCATCATCCACGGCAAGGCCGAACACGAGGAGACCAAGGCCACGTTTTCCAACGCCGCCCGCCACGGTCCGGCGCTGATTATCCGCAATCTCGACGAGGCGCGCCTGCTCGGACGGATCATCGCGGAGGAAAATCCGGACCAAAAACGCGCCCTGTTTGCTCCGTTGGCCGGAAGGCACCCCCCCGGTTTTGATCCGGTCCGGGACTTGGAGCGGGTGGCAGTGGTCAACCAGACCACCCTGCTGCGCAATGAAACCCTCGGCATCATCGCTTGCCTGGAGGAGGTCTTCCGGCAAACGCGCGGCGGAGAGAACCCGGCCGGGCACCTTCATCCGGCTTCGAAAGGAGACACCCTCTGTTACGCCACCCAGGTCAACCAGGATGCCCTGCGCAAATCCCTGGCCCTGCCGCTCGACGCCGCCGTGGTGGCCGGCGGCATAAACAGCTCCAACACGTTTCAGCTTTTCCGGCTTTGCCGGGAGCGGCTGGGGACGCGGGCGTTTTACATTCAATCCGAGCGCAATATTCTCAGCCGGGAGCGGGTGCGCCACTACCGGTTTCCCGAACCGGGCGCTCCCGGGCGGTTGCCCGCGCCGGGTGAGGGCGGCCTGGAGGAAGTCGATTTTCTGCCCGCCGCCGGGGAACCGTTGACCATTCTGGTGACGGGCGGGGCTTCCTGCCCGGACGGCATCATCCAGCAAATCATTACCCGCGTGAACGGCCTTTTCCCGGCGGACGGCTTGCGTCCGGTGGATGGGGTGTTGCGGGCTTTGCGGGAACGGGAAGCCTGATCCGCGGCCCCGTCCCCCTCAGGGGAGCATGCGGTCGATCCGGTGGGCGGTGCTGATCAAAGCCAGGTGGGTGAAAGCCTGGGGGAAGTTGCCCAAGTGTTCCCCGTGCGGGCCGACTTCCTCGGCGAAGAGGCCGAGGTGGTTGGCGTAGCCGAGCATCTTTTCGAAAGCGAGCCGGGCTTTGTCGAGTTCACCCGAAAGGGCCAGGCACTCGATGTACCAAAAGCTGCACATGCAAAAGGAACCCTCTTCCCCTTCAAAATTATCGAGGGGGTTGTCGTGGCGGTAACGATACACATGGATATCCTCGATCAATTCGTTTTCCAAAGCCCGCATGGTGGAGAGCCAGCGCGGGTCGGCCGGGGAAATGAACTTGAGCAGGGGCATGGTCAGGGCGGCGGCGTCCAACTCCTCCGAACCCCGGGTTTGCACAAACGCCTGTTTTTTTTCGCTCCAGAAATTTTCCCAGATGTCGCGGTAGATTGAGTCGCGCGCTTCCCGCCACTTGGCCGCCGGAGCCGGCAGGGAACGTTTGTCGGCCAGCCGCATGGCGCGGTCCAGGGCGACCCAGCAGAGGAGGCGGGAGTAGAGAAAGTGGGCCTTGGCGTCGCGCACTTCCCAGATTCCGTAATCCTCGCGGCGCCAGTTGTCGCAAACCCAGTTGACCATCACGGTGATGTTGGACCAGAGGTCGTGGTGGATCGGGTCTCCGTATTTGTTAAATAGATACACTGAGTCGAGCAGTTCCCCGTAAATGTCGAGTTGAAGCTGGTCGGCCGCGCCGTTGCCGATGCGGACCGGGCCGGTGCCGCGGTAACCCTCCAGGTGGTCCAGGATCAGTTCGCGGGCCTCGGTGCCGCCGTTGAGCTGATAGAGGATTTTCAGTTCACCCGGAGAGGCCGCCTCCTGGCAACGGTCCTCAACCCAATGCATGAAACGCCCCGCTTCGCGGGTGTAGCCGAGACGGATCAGGCCGTAAAGCGTGAAGGAGGCGTCGCGAATCCACGTGTAGCGGTAATCCCAGTTGCGCTCACCGGGAATGGCCTCGGGGAGGCTGAAGGTGGGGGCGGCCACGATGCTGCCGTGTTTGTGGCTGGTCAACAGCTTGAGCACCAGGGCGGAGCGGTTGACCATTTCGCGCCAGCGGCCACGGTATTGGCACTGATTGATCCAGTTTTGCCAGTAGCGCAGGGTGTCTTGAAAAACCTGCTCGACCTCTTTTTCGGCCAGGGATTTGCAGCAATGGTGCTCTTTGGAGACCTCTTCCAGGAGAAACGTTTCGCAACCGTCGCGGCTGCCGAGATGGAAATCGGCCAGCAACAGGCCCTCCTCGCCGCGCATCGGCACGGAGGAGAGCACCCGCACGGCGGGGGAATCGCCCGTACCGCGCGGTCGGACAAACACCTCCGTCGGCGAAACCCATTCGAGATCGTGGGGGGTGCGGGCGTAGTTGAAGGCGGGTTGGCAAACCATGCGCAGATCGACCGCCCCGCGCACGGTCGATACCCGGCGGATGATTTGCCGGGCCTGCCCGTTGCGTTCGGAGATCGGCATGAAGTCGGTCAGCTCGGCGATGCCGTCGGGGGAGTGGAACCGGGTGAGGAGAATGTTGGTGCCGGGGATGTAAAGCTGGCGGCTGTGAAAACCCTCGCTGGTGGGCGCGATTTGAAAGTGGCCGCCTTTTTCACGGTCGAGCAGGGCGGCGAAGATCGACGGGGAATCGAAATCGGGAAAACAGAGAAAATCGAGCGAGCCGTCGATTCCGATCAAGGCGACCGTGAAAAGGTCGCCAATCACGCCGTGATCTTCAATGGGCAGGTAGTGTTGTTTGGCCATGACAGGGAAGGAAATCGGCAAGGGAACCGACCGCCGTTGAAGGTCGGGCAGTTGCCGGATGCTGACAAGGTTATTTCGCGGCGGCCTTCGGGTCGGCGGTTTTGGGGGCTCCGGCGGGCCCGGTTTTCGGATGAAGAAGGTGGTAGTCGGTGATCAGGGGGCTGGAGCCCTGCCGCCGGAAGTAGGCCCAGATCCACTCGCTCATCACGGCAACGCGGCTGCGGAAACCGATCAGGAGCAGGACGTGAACCAGCGACCACAGCAGCCAGGCGGGCAAGCCGGAGAAACGGCGGTTGCCGATTTCGGCCACCGCCCGGTTGTGCCCGATGGTGGCCATGGTGCCGCGGTTCTGGTAAACAAAATCGCGCCGTTTTTCACCCCGGAGGTCGCGCTGAATGTTTTCAGCGGCGGTATCCCCTTGTTGCATGGCGGCGGCGGCCAGGCCGGGCACGGGTTTCCCTTCGCCATCCACAAAGGAGGACATGTCGCCGATGACAAACACCTCCGGGTGGCCCGGCAGGCTCATGTCGGGGTTCACCGAAACCCGCCCGGCCCGGTCGGTTTCCGCCGCAAGGCTGCGCCCGAGCGGGGAGGCGGCGACTCCGGTGGCCCAGATGGTGACATCGGCCGGAAACCACCGGTCGCCCGCCCGCACCCGGCCGGTTTCCACGGCGTTGATCAGGGTGCCGGTCAAAACCTCGACCCCGAGTTCCTCCAACTGGTTTTTGGCGCTGGCGGAGGATTCCGCCGAAAAGGCGCCGAGGACGCGGGAGGTTCCCTCAAAGAGCCGAACCTTGGCCTGGCGGGTGTCGATGGCTTTAAAGTCCTTGGCCAGGGAGAGATTGGCCAGGTCGGCAATCGCGCCGGCCACCTCGACCCCGGTCGGGCCGCCGCCAATCACCGCGAACTCCGGGGCTCTGGCTTCCCCGGTCAAGACGGCCCGCCGCTCGGCTTGCTCAAACGCCAGCAACAACCGCCGACGGATTTCGACCGCGTCTTCGATGGTTTTCAGTCCCGGGGCTTCGTTTTCCCACTCGTCATGGCCGAAATAGGCGTGGCGCGCGCCGGCGGCGGCGACCAGATAGTCGTAGGCAAGGCGGGACCCGTCGCGCAGGATAATCCGCCGCTCCCGGGTGTCGATTTCCACCACTTCGCCGAGGATGGTTTGGATGTTGCGGCTTTTGCGCACGATGTGGCGCAGCGGGTGGGAGATTTCACCCGGCGAAAGCACCGCCAGGGCGACTTGATACAACAACGGTTGGAAGGTGTGGTGGTTTTTGCGGTCGATTAACGTGACGTCGACCGCTTGGTTGGAAAGGGATTTGGCCACCCGCAGGCCGCCAAAACCGCCGCCGATGATCACCACCCGCGGCCGGGTGTGTTCTGCCCCGTTTCCATCTTTCGTTTTTGACGACATCCGTTTACTGATAGGGGAAAAACCCGCGGACGCAACGGGAGAGTCCCCCGCCCGGTCCGGGGTGTTTTCGGGAAAGTGAATATTCT
>PXDN01000011.1 GCA_003566375.1 Opitutia bacterium | reverse complement strand
GTGTGCTCTTCCGATCTGAGAAGCTGGCGATGACCATGGTGATCGCGCACAAGATGCAAAACTTCAACCACTGCACCAGTCCGAAGAGAAAGATGCCCGAATACGGCACCATGCGGCCGCCCTCAAACGAATCGGCCATGGCCCGCATGAGGGTGGTTTCCCGCCAGAACACCACCACCGCCAGCACGATGGTCATCAGCGCGGAAAAGACCAGCAAAACGGCGGCCACCCCGGCGAATTTGCCGAAGATGAACTCCGACCGGAAAACCGGTTTGGCCAAAATCGTGAGGGCGGTGCGGTTCTCGATTTCACTGAAGAAAAGCTGGGCCGTGGCCACGATCGCCAAAATGGACCCGAAGAAGACAATCGCCCCGAATCCGAAATCAACGATGAATTTCAATTCGGAAGAGCCGAAATTGAATTCCCTGAAAAAATGGGAGCTGACGATCAATCCGATGGCGATCAACACCAAAAAATTGAACAGCTTTTGGCGGACCGCCTCCAGAAAGGTGTTGCGGGCGATGACAACGATGCGCGAAGGGGAAAAGGTTACTTTTTTCATTTATTTCTCCTCCTTGCCGGAGGTTTCGTCTTGGTGGGACGTTCCAAATGTTTCCACCTTGGGATCGACATCCCGCCGGGTCGATTCGGCTTTTTTCACATGCTCCAGAAAAACCCGGTCGAGGCTGGATTGCGGCTGTTCCACCCCGACCACGCGGGCGCCTCGCTGTTCGAGAAGGCGGGTCGCCTCCGCCGCGGCCTCGTCGCTCAAGCCCTCGATAACCATGGAGCGCTGGCCCTTGCGGCTGACGAGGTCGTTGACTTCTCCTTCCAAAATCAGTTTGCCGCGGTTGAGAATAGCGACGTGGTCGCAAATGTCTTCGATTTGGGCGAGCAGGTGGGAGCAAATCAGCACGGTTTTGCCCTGCTCCTTCAACTTTAGAATCAGCGCGGAAATTTCGGCCGACCCGACCGGATCGACGCCGGCGGTTGGCTCGTCGAGAATGATCAGACGGGGGTTGTGAACCAATGCCTGGGCGAGCCCGATCCGCTGCAGCATTCCCTTTGAATAAGTGCCGATGCGGCGGTTGGCCGCTTCCTTGAGCCCGACCCACGCGATGACCTCGTTCACCCGGTCAATCAGCGTCGATTTCTCCACTTCGCAGACTTTGGCGAAAAATTTCACCATCTCGAAACCGGTCAAATACCGGTAGAAGTAGGGCGCTTCGGGCAGGAAACCGACGTCCTGCCGGGACTGCACGTCCCGGCTGGGAATCCCGAAAATTTCGCACTCGCCGGCTGTCGGCTCAAGCAGCCCGAGGATCACCTTGATGGTGGTGCTTTTCCCCGATCCATTCGGCCCGAGAAGGCCGAAAACCTGATTGTCCGGAATTTGCAGGGACAGGTTGTCAACCGCGCGCAGCTTGAGATTGCCAAGTCCAAAGGGAAAATCCTTGGTTAAATTCTTGATGTTGATCGCTGGAGTCATGTTCCGATGGGCTGAGAGGAAAATATCATGATGTGGATGCTTTGATTCAAAACCCGCAAAGCAGCAACTTAAACTACTTTATTGTGAAATCGAAGAATTTTCGTGGGCGGCGGCTCTCCTTTTTTTCCACCGAGCGGATGTAGCCCGACAACTGGTCCTCGATTTCCTCCACGAAAGCCCGCGCCTCGGCCTCGGCGCCCTCCACTTCAAGTTCGACCCGGCCGTCCGTGAGATTGCGGACATAACCGGTCACCTCAAAACCACGGGCGATCCCGGTGGTTTGGTAGCGGAAACCGACCCCCTGCACCCTTCCGGCGAACAGGACGGACATGTGAAAAACGGCGGCTTGTCCGCCGGGTCTAGGCTCCGGTGTCATGACGCGCTTCGGTGATGTGAAAATGTGTCGGGATGGAACAGGAATGGGCGCCGAAAGTTCCCTCCATCCTTTCCGAAACCCCGGTGCACGGAAAAAACCGGCGGTCTGGATCAACCGGCGTGGCGCCGAAACACCAGGGTGGCGTTGTGACCGCCAAAGCCAAGATTGTTGCTAATCGCCACGTTCACCGGGTGGGAGACTTTCGTGTTGGGCACGTAGTTCAAATCACACTCCGGATCCGGCTCATCGTAGTTGATGGTGGGAGGGACTTCGCCGGATTCCAGCACCTTGGCGCAAGTGATCGCCTCAACGGCTCCGGCCGCGCCGAGCAGGTGCCCGGTCATCGACTTGGTCGAGCTGACGAGCAATTTGGCGGCGTGGTCCCCAAACACTTTTTTCAAAGCCCCGGTTTCAAATTTGTCATTGAACGGGGTGGAGGTGCCGTGGGCGTTGACGTAATCGACATCCGTCGCACCGACCCCCCCCTTGCGCAACGCCACGTTGATGGCCAAGGCCAACCCCTTCCCCTCCGGATCGGGAGCGGTCACATGATAGGCGTCGCAGGAAGCGCCGTAGCCAATCAATTCGCAATAAATTTTCGCCCCGCGGGCACGGGCGTGCTCCAAGGTTTCCAGCACCACGATGCCGGCCCCTTCCCCCATCACGAATCCGTCCCGGTTTTTATCAAAAGGACGGCTGGCGCCGGCCGGATCGTCGTTGCGGGTGCTCATCGCCCTCATCGAACAAAAACCCGCGTAGCCGAGCTCGTTGATGGCCGCCTCGCTGCCGCCCGCCAACATGATGTCGGCGTCTCCGTCACGGATGATCCGCAACGATTCACCGATGGCGTGCGAGGAGGAGGCGCAGGCGCTGACGATGGTGAAATTCGGACCGCGCGCTCCCATTTCAATCGCCACAATGCCGCTGGCCATGTTGGCGATGAGGGATGGAATCATGAACGGCGAAACCTTGCGCGGTCCGCGTTCAAACAAAACCCTCGACTGCTTCTGGATGGTATCCAAGCCGCCAATGCCGGAGGCCACCATGACCCCGAACCGGTCGGCGTTCAGCTTCGTGACATCGAGACCGGCGTCCGCGACCGCCAGCTTGGAGGCGGCCATCCCGAGGTGGGCGTAACGGTCGTTGCGCCGGACCTCTTTCGGATCCATGTATTGGGTGGCGTCGAAGTCGCGGACCTCCGCCCCGATCTGGCACGGGTAATCCGCGGGATCGAAGAAGGTGACCCGGTCGATGCCGCTTTTTCCCGCCAACAGATTGGCGAAAAATTCCCCGGCGTCAAAACCGAGACCGGTGGCCAAGCCGAGGCCGGTCACCACCACTCTGGTTTGGCTGGAAGCGTCCTGCATGCGGTGAAAGGGTTTGCCGTGCAAAAAAAAGAAGGGAGGCTCCGCTGGCGGAACCTCCCTGTTGAGAAAAAAACTCTCAGGCTCCGGATTTCTGCTTAATGTATTCGATCACGTCGCCAACGGTCTGAAGCTTTTCCGCTTCGGACTCGGGGATCTCTCCCTTGATCTCATCCTTGAACTCCTCCTCGAAGGCCATGATCAACTCGACGGTGTCGAGTGAATCGGCGCCGAGATCATCCAGAAAGGACGCGGTCGGAGTGACCTGCTCTTCATTGACATTGAGCTGGTTTACAATGATTTCAGTAACCCGCTGTTCGATAGTCTTGTCAGCCATAACGATTTCGATGAAAAAGAATTGAATTGGTCACATGACCATACCGCCGTCAACCGTAAAAACTTGTCCGGTTATATAATTGGCTTCTTCACTGCAAAGAAACCCCACCATATGGGCAACATCCTCGGGTTTGCCAAACTTTTTCAGCGGGATGCGGGTAAGAATTTGTTTCGAGACCTCCTCGTCCACCGCCGCGGTCATGTCGGTCTGAATAAAACCGGGGGCCACCGCGTTGCAAGTGACGGAGCGGGAAGCCAGTTCGCGGGCGATGCTTTTGGTGAATCCGATCATGCCGGCTTTGGCGGAGGAGTAGTTGACCTGCCCGGCGTTGCCCATCAACCCGATGACCGAGGTGATGTTCACGATCCTCCCCCAGCGCGCGCGGGCCATCGGGCCGGACAACCCTTTGGTCCAATAAAAGCAGCTCGAGAGGTTGGTGCTCAGAACGTCCTGCCAGTCCCCGTCCTTCATGCGGAGCATCATCCCGTCTTTGGTGATGCCGGCGTTGTTGACCAGAATGTCCACCCGGGCGTGCTCCTTAAGAATTTCCTCGCTGGCGCGGGCCACCGCTTCCCCGTCGGAAACATCCACCGGCAGGGAAACCGCCTTGCCGCCCGAGCCGCGGATCGCTTCGGCGGCCTGGCCACAGGATTCGGCGGACTTGCTGACGCAAACCACGGTCACCCCGTGACCCGCCAGCATTTCCGCAATGACACGACCGATGCCCCGGCCGGCCCCGGTGACGACCGCCACCCTATCGTTGAATGTGAGACTCATGACCGTCATCGCCACAAATCACCCCATAAAACGCAAGTTTTCTTCTTCCTTTGCCTTGCTTTGGGAGCGCCGGTCATACTCATTGCCATCCATTGGAGCGATGAGCCGACTCCGCCCGACGACGATTTGAGGCCCGCCCCGCGCGAAATAAGCGTGGATGAAGACGGTTCAGTGGGGAAACGAAATTCCGAACATTGACCGCCTACGGAACCAGTGGCAGCGGAGCGCCGAGGGTGTCGCCGTTGGGGCGAAAGCCACTTCCGTCAATATCGACAAAAACCGGGTTGGAAACGGCCACGGGATTGGCCGACCCGCGCCGGGCACCCATCACCGGACCGAGGGTGGTGCTCTCCCCGATGGCGACCACAATAAGGTGGGAGTCCTCCTCCACCTCGACGGGTATGGCGCGCTGGAACTTCACGACGTCGTTGCCAAACCAAGCGGCATGCGACTCGCGGGTGAAATTCAGATGCCCGGGAGCGCGCCCGTTGACCAACACTTGCACGCGGTCGATGTCCAACCAGTTCGAACATTGCACGCGGACATGCAACTGCCCCCTGCCCCGCGGTGCCCACACCGTGTCCCCGGGAATCCCCCGTTCGCCTCCCGCCGAGGCGTGAAAGGCAACCTGCATAAACGGCCCGTTCGACATCACCACCCGGCCTTTCCGGAGTGATGCGACAAGGTCCATGACATCCACCTTGGCCGGATCGTCCTCCGGGGTGTGGATGAAATTGCGCCGCCATCCCGATCCGTGAAAATTCCAATGCGCGTCGGTGTTCACCACACCAGGCAGCCACATGCCTTGGTTTAGCATGAGCAGCCAGCCGTGGATCCGGTTGCCGCCGGTGTTGATGCCGTTCTCCACCGTGGCCGAGTGGAGAATCCGGTGCAGGGGATGGATTTCGATGACATCAAGGTGGGGCAACATTTCCCGGTGGGCTCCATCTCCTTTCCCGTCGAGTTGGCCGTCGAAAAACAGCTGGATGATGTTGGGATGGTTCTTTTGAACCAGCTTGTCCGCGCCGTCGTCCCAGCCGCGCAGGCGCTCCACCTGCCGCACCGGATCGGCGTGGGTGGCGGGACCGCCGCCATCCTGGGTGCGCGGGCGGTGAATCAGCGGAAAAGCGTTTTGGTGGTTCAAAGGCAGCGGCGAACGGGTCAGCTCCAGGCCCGGCACGGTGGCCATCAACCGTTCGGCCCCGAGAGCTTCCAAGTGCGGTTGGTAGGAATCGATGCGATTGTGCTCCGTGCAAGGCGCGAACTCAAGGTGTTCGGCCAGCAAATTCAATACCCGGCCCCGCTGGCTGGCCACATTGTCCCCGGAAGGGCTCGAGTGGCTGTGCAGTTCGGCGCTCATCCCCCCGCGGCTGTCCACCACCCGCTTCAGGGTAGCCGCGAGCGGAGTCTCTTCCCCGGCCCGCACCCGGATTTCCGTGAACACCGCGTCGTGCTCCGGACCATAACTGATGATCACTTCGTAGTTGCCCGGCTCCAACGGCTGGCGGAAACGGCCGTTATGGCTGTAATGCACATTGTGCACCATGTGCTCCCCGGCTTCATGAAAAAAATACGGGGTTGGCGTATCCCCTTTTCCAATAAACTGCACTTTGCATGGAATCGGGCCGCCCGCCGCATCCAGGATTTCCGCAACCGCGTAACCGGGTTCGTTCATTTGCACCACGGCCTCGACCGGGCCGTCCGGTTTCCCGGTTTCCTTCCGCATCGCCCCCCGGCCAAGTGACTCCACCCGCAGACCAACCGAACCGAAGGGAAGACGGGTTTCCAAATGACCGCTTTCATCGGTGTAGCCGACGGCGTAAGCGGCCCCGTCCACGAAAATTTCCACGCGGGCCTCCGCAACCGGCCCGGCCGGGTCCTCTACCGTGAATCTTGCCGGGCGGCCGGGGTGTCCGAGATGTTCCGCCACCGCCGCCCGCAGAGTCGCGGAATCGGGTGCGCAAAACAGCAGTCGCTCCAAGCTGAACGACTCTCCGGCCGCGAGCGTCACGGTCGATTCGTTCCCGCGGTCATATCGAATTTCCCACGGCGGCCGGCGGCCGTCGCCGCTGGTCATCTCCAGCCGCTTTTCGCCGTCTTTCACCACCACGCCGTAGGCTTGGGGAAACCAGCGGTTTTCGACCCAGGCCAGCCGCCCTTCCCCGCCAACGCTGCCTTCGAACAGGTAATCCGCGCGGATTTCATCCCGCAATTCCAGTTCCAGCGGCCCGTCGGTGGTGTTCTCGACGCGGGTCACCACCCGCAAAAACGAGTTGCCATCGGCAAGCCGGTATTCCACCTCCACCCGCGGCCCCCGCCCCGTCGGTCGGTTGCGGCATAGCAAAACGGCGGTCCCGTCCGGATCGACGCGTCCCTCCGACTCGGTGAGGTTGGCGGGTGGGTTCCCGCCAACAACGGATCTCGGCAGGGAGTAAAACGCGCTGAGTTGGTCGTTCGGATTGCGGACACTGGTCAAATCGATCACCGCGCCACCAACATTGCGCACCGTCATGTTCGCCCGGCGCCAGTCAATCGTGTCGCCGACGACCGCGACAATCTCGTCGTTGCGCAACACCCAATCGCCGTAAACCGCATCAACCTCCTTCCCTTCCGGCGCCAGGGTGTCCCAATTCTCCGCGTCCAGCCGGGCCACTTCCGCCGCGTGAAGAACGGACCCCGGGCCCAGGACGGCCGACAGGCCAAGTAAAACAAACGGCAACATGGGGGATCGGGATTTCATCATGGCAAAAATGGTTGGTGAAAAAGAAACGTTTCACCATGACCATGACGGTTTGCCCGCCGTTTGAAAAGGGTTAAAGATCATCGAGTTTACCCGCAAAAACACGGTGAACTCGGTTCGTTATGCGGATGTTGAGACTGCCCAGGCCGCCGTTGAATCCGTTTTTAGCCCGGGCGGAGTGGAAGGTTGACGTTGAGCGCGGTGTCTTCGATTTTTCTTCAATGAACAGTTCGAGGATTCCCCGTTTACCCCGCAGGGGCCGATCGCGCGCCGTCGCTTGCGTATCCGTTATCTTGCTCCTGCTTCTCGTTGGCGCGTCCGTGGACCGTTGGATCCTGCGGGCGCCGCCCGGACCGGATGGCGCTGTTAAACAGATGAAGGAATTGGCCAGGCCCGAGCGAGCCGTTCCCTTTGGCGAAGAGCGCGGCGAACGGGTGGTCTCGGGCGTTGTGCGGGGACCGGAGGGGCGGCCGGTACCAGGCGCGGAATGGAAACTGCACGTCAGTTCCCCTCCCACCGAGAAGAGGCAAACCGGGGTGACGGGAAATGATGGAGCGTTCGAAACGGTTGTGATGGAAGGTCGGCTGACCTTGACGGTTGAGCACGGGGGGCATGCCCCAAGCGTGGTGCTCTTGAAGGATGGCGAGGCTTCCGCCGGCCTTGAGATCGCCCTCGATCATGGCATTGATTTCGCCGTGCGATGCGTCGATGACGAGGGCAACGCATTGGTTGGCGCCGCGGTGGAGATGAGGTTGGTCTCGAATTATGACAGCTTCACGATTCATGCCGATAAGGAGGGCCACGCGCGTTTCGAACATCTTCCCGCAAACGCCTACGTGACCATCATCGCAAGTCACTCCGGATTTAAAACGACCCGGGTGGATGGGTTTCCGCTGGTTCCATCCACCAGTCCATACTCCGTCACACTTCAACCTGAAGCGGCCGTGCGGGTTCGTTTTGTGGATGGTGAATCAGGCGAGCCACTGGAGGGGGTTCGCACGCGGATTGCAAACCCACGTGACGGACGGGCCACCACCACCTGGAGCCGGGCGGGACGAACGAGCGACGCCGGGGGAGAGGTCCTGCTGGATGAACTCGACGGGGCGACCGTTTACACCATGCACGGCCAATGGAAAGAGCGGTCTGTTCGTTTCTCACTGGATCCGGCGGAAACGAAAGAAATGACCGTGGAGATGCCCGTGCCCCGGACGCTTCACGTATTCATCGAGAATGTTACGGGAATTGAATCCATTGATCCAGTGCAATACCGACACCCGGATTCCGTCACCCGGCGGGCCCGTCCGGAGATCATCGATAACCGCATCGAGATGACCCTGGAAAACCTGCGGCCTGAGGAGGTCTCGCTCCTGATTAACGGACAGTGGGTGCGGGTGCCACCGCTGCTTGATCCGGTGACGGAGTTCCACATCGACTACGATGAAATACGGCCGCCGGATGACGTGGAGGTCTTGCTTACCTTTGACACTGATCGCGGATGGGCTCCTCCCGAAGGAGAACTTTTTATTGATTCGCGCTGGCGGCGGACACAGCAGGTGAAAATCGAGGAGGGCCGCGCTGTTTTTTCGATTCCCGGAGGAACGTCCTTTCGCGTTCGCCCGCATAATGTGGTCGGCGGGCTGATCGGAGGAATCGAAGAGGAACTCATCGCGACGGGTGATCCAGCTGAAATCACTCTGCCGGTGGTGCCAGCCGGAATGGTGCGGGTCAAGGTGCTTGACCACCGGGGGCGACTGGCGGAATCCGTTTTCGCACGAGCCCGCGAGCGCGGATCCGACAGAACATTCGATATCAAAGTGATGCGCTCGTGGGGGCAGGACACGAGCGAATGGTATGTTTCCGAGCCCCTGCCCCTGGGGCGCGCCCGCCGGTTCGAAATTTCCGCAAGTTCCAATCTTGTTGATGCCTCAACCACCGTGAGCCTGAATCGGCGAAACCCCATTCGGGATGTTGTGCTGAGGCTTCAGGAGCCCGAGGTGAAAAAAATTCATTTTTCCGATACCGAAGACCGGCCACTCGCCAACATTTCGGTTTGGGCGACACTCCCCGAGAGCAACTCCCGCCCACGCCTCTCGGCAAGAGTCAACACCGACGCCGACGGCATGGCCACAATCCTGATGGCCCCAAACGAGAAAAGGACGCTGACGGTTTTCCCCGAGACGGACACCTTGGTCCCCGGGAAAATCGAGCTGGATCCCGGGCAGGAGGAACCGCGGGTGCGTTTCATGCGCGGGCGAACGTTTCGCGGACGCATTGAGTCGGCCGACCCGGACGCCTCCGTCAGCGGGCAAATGGTGTTTTGGCACACACCGGACGGTTCACTGCAGTCGCGGCACCTGTGGATCGAGCCCAACGGGTCTTTCGAGTTTCGGGATTTGCCGGACCGCCCTGTCACGCTTTCCATCGGACGGTTGCCGGGCCAGCGAATAGAAGGGGATCTGGAAATCCAGCCGGATGCGACCAGCCGCGTTTTTTACGTGAAAAGCGCTTCTCACTGAGGGGTTATTCCGTTTCCAAAGCTCGGTCGGGTCGGCGCATATAGGTGATCAACACGCCGGAAAGCACGATGCCAAGGCCGGCGAGGTCCGTGGAGCGGAGCGTGTCTCCGAAGGCAAGCCAGGCCATCAG
>PXDN01000220.1 GCA_003566375.1 Opitutia bacterium | reverse complement strand
TGACCGGCGACCCGGAGACCAACGAAATTTTGATCGACCGCGACATCATCGTGCTGGCCAACCCCGAGATCGCCAACCTGCCGGCCTGGGTGGTCGGGCTGGTGGCGGCGGGCGGGCTGGCGGCTGCCCTTTCCACCGCCGCGGGGTTGCTGCTGGTGATTTCCTCCAGCGTTTCCCACGACTTGATCAAACGGATCCTGAAACCGTCGATGTCGGAAAAGGAGGAACTCTTCACCGCCCGCGTGGCGGCCGGGGGGGCGGTGATGTTCGCCGGGCTGGCCGGCATCTATCCTCCCGGATTCGTGGCGCAGGTGGTGGCCTTCGCCTTCGGGCTGGCGGCGGCCAGTTTCTTCCCGGTGATCGTGCTGGGGATATTCAGCACGCGGGTCACCCGCGAGGGGGCCATCGCCGGCATGGTCGGCGGCATCCTGTTCACCGCCTCCTACATCGTGTATTACCAAATTCTGTTTCCCCGCTTGCACGGGCGGCCCTCCGGGGCGGAGGATTGGTGGTGGGGCATCAGTCCCGAGGGCATCGGCGCGATCGGCATGGCGTTGAATTTCGCTCTCACCCTGGGGGTGACCGCGTTTACCAAGCCCCCCCCGGAGCATGTGCGGGATACCGTGCGCCACATCCGCCTGCCCAGCTCGGCGGCGGACGGCACGCCACCGGCCACCCATTGAATGGTGGGAAACACGGATTGAGAAAACAGACCTGCATTACCATGCGCCTGAGCCTCCTTATCAGACCCAAGCGAGTCTCCAGAATCATCGCCCTCCTCCTTTTCCCTCTCGCCATCCCGGTCGTCGCGGCGGGAAATGAGCCAGCACCGGTGGTCGATTTTTCCGGTGCCTCGCGGGGCTTGGGAACGAATGATCAAGTGCAGACCGAAGGTGTCATTTTGGCGTCCTTCACCGCGCCAACCAACATCAAGAAGCTGGTGGATGTTACAGGCGTGGGGAGCGGCATCCATTCTTCCGTGGCCATCCAACTGGAAGAGTTGTCCGCTCCGGAAGCTCCGACAAGCCTGGTGGCTGTCGCGGTGGGTGATGGACAAATCACGTTGCATTGGCAGCCGGCGGATTTGCTTCACACCGGATTTATCATCGAACGACGGGAGATCGTTGGCGGCGATTGGGTGGAGGCGGGCACCACGGACCACGTCGCACAGTTTACCGACACCGGGCTTGAAAAGGTTGTCTCCTACCACTACCGCGTGCGGGCCATCAGTCCGGCGGGACCCTCCGGTTGGTCCGGCACAGCCGGCGCGACCGCTTTTCAGGAAGAGAACCGCGACCTTGTGGCTTGGGGAAGTAATCTCTTCGGTCAGTTGGGCGACGGCACGGCGGGAATGATTGCGGCGCCGACGCGCGTTGGAGAGGACGTCGATTGGCAAATGGTTTCGGCCGGCCTGAACCATGTCGCGGCCCTCCGCGAAGACGGGACGCTCTGGACCTGGGGGAGCAATGCCGCGAAGCAGCTGGGCTTCGATGACGGCGCATTCGTGGACGAGCCCCGGCAGGTCGGCATGGATACGGATTGGCAGAGTGTTTCCACCGGAAACAGCCACACCATCGCGCTGAAGGAGGATGGCTCGCTCTGGACCTGGGGCAACGGTAACTGGGAGGGCGTTCGCGTCCCGGGAGATCACGTTTGGGTTCAAGTAAACACCTACCGCGATCACAACCTCGCGATCCGGAGCGATCATTCTCTTTGGGCATGGGGAAATAATTTTCAGGGCAAGCTGGGGATTTCCCGCACGGCTTCGGCAGTCGCCGAGCCCACCCGCGTGGGGACCGAAACGGACTGGATCGAGGCGGTGGCGGGCTCCTCTCATTCTGTCGGCCTGCGGGCGGACGGTTCCCTCTGGACGTGGGGCTCCAACCAGAGCGGACAGTTGGGTATCGGCGCCACCTCACAACAGGTCTCGCACTCCGCCGCTCCGGTTCGCGTGGGGAGCGGCGAAGATTGGGTCGGGATTGCGACCGGGGAAGAACACGGCTTTGCCGTCAAGGCGAACGGGGAAATATGGGGCTGGGGCCGGAACAGCAGCGGCCGCATCGGCTCTGGACTGACCCTGGTCACCGCGCCGATCAAGGCGCAGAATGGAGATTACCTGGTGGCTTCGGCTGGAGGAAATCATTCCCTGGCCATCGACGCGGATGATCGCGCTTGGTCGTGGGGCGGCAATGAATTTGGCCAACTGGGCACCGGGAGTCGCGGCGGCTCCAACACTTCCCGCCAAGCCGTCTTCGGCGATGCCACCTGGCGCGGCGTTTCGGCCGGATGGAACTACTCGCTGGGAATCCGCACGGATGGCTCACTCTGGAGTTGGGGAAACGGCAACCAAGGCAGGCTGGGGATAGCCGGAGTGCGCACCAGCCGCTTGTTTGCGGAAGCAGTGGAGACAGGTGGATGGATACGGATCGCGGCCGGGAGAAATCATGCCCTGGGGATTCGGGGCGACGGTTCGCTCTGGGCCTGGGGACAAAATAACCGTTCTCAGCTTGGGGAAGGCACACGGGTGCAACGGCTTTCTCCAATCTTAATTGACGCCGACCGGTATTGGACCACCGTGGCCGCGGGAGCGGAGTCGTCCATGGCATTGACGGAGAACGGTCAGCTCTGGCGTTGGGGATCGAAGGGCTCCACGATGGCAGCCATCCCGGAGTTTTACAGTGACGGATGGCGAACCATCGCCAGCGGGTCCGGGCATGCTCTGGCGATTCGGGAGGATGGCACGCTTTGGGCGTGGGGATCGGGCTACCTTGGCAATTCGAATACCCAGAGTTCTTTTATATGGGAGCCGGAGCAGGTTGGCAGCGAGGCCAACTGGTCGGCGATTTCGGCAGGGCTGGGATTCAGTCTGGCAGTGGACGGAAACGGCCACCTTTGGGCTTGGGGCCGGAATATCGGGGGGCAGTTGGGACTCGGTGGCACCGGTAGCGAACCATGGCCAAGACGAGTCATGACCCACGGAGCGCGGTGGGTGAACGTGGCGGCGGGAGGTGATCATTCGGCGGGCGTCCGGTCTGACGGTTCGCTATGGACCTGGGGCCGTTGGGTGGACAGCTCCGGATGGCTCCAAACATTCACCTCTCCCCAGCGGGTGGGCACCGATGGCGATTGGGCCGAGGTGGCGGCGGGCGACGGCTGGTTGGACGGACGGATTTCCGATTTCTTCCTTGGCCGTAAACGCGATGGCACGCTTTGGCAATGGCGCGCGGGTTGGAATCCGGCGCGAATCTCGGACGACACCTCGTGGGGCGCCATTGCGGTGGGGAGCAACCACCTGATGGCCCTTCGCGCGTCATCGCTTGATTTTCCACCACCTGGTCTCTCCGTGAGCGAGACCCGGCCCGGTGCCATCACCTTGCAATGGACGGCGGACGCCGCTTCTCTTCATGGATTCCTGGTGGAGCGCGAATGGCCCGGAGGCGGCTGGGAGAGGATCGGCAGCACCGCGGCGGTGGAGGCCTCCTATATTGACACAACAGCGCCTCCCGGAACGGTCAATAACTACCGCATCCTTGGGTATGCCGGATCCACCCACCTCGTTTCATCTCAGACACTCGCGGTGGCTTCGCCAATCACCTATTGGCAATGGATGGAGGGTCTGGAAGGCGAGCGATTGCCGCCGGCGAACCAGCGCGGGCCCGAGGATGCTCCCGCCCGCGATAACATCCCCAATCTTCTTAAGTTTCTGTTCGGCGCCGATCCCTTAACCCAAGCCCGCGCGATCCTCCCGAGGGCAAATGCCCGGCCCGCCTTCGAAGAAGAGGACTCGGCGCCGGCGATCGAGTTCGTGCGGTGGCTCCCGGCGTGGGGAACGACGCCGGAACTGCTTGTTTCAACGGACCTCCAAAACTGGCATCCGGTGGAAATGGCGATGGAGGTTCTTGAATCGTTGCCGGATGGGCGCGAAAGGGTGCGGGTTCGTCAGGTGCAAAATCCGGATACCGAAACGCGGAAAATTTTCCTGCGTCTGCAAATTACTCTTTCCGGACAGTAGGAAATCACCTCCTTTCGCGGATACTCTCTGCTTGTCCACATTTATCATCAATCCCTGAAGCAGCCTTCGGCGACCGATTAACCGTGCGTGATTTGCCAATTCTTGCGCGGAAATGAAACAATTCCCCAGAGAGTCGGCAAAGTTGTTTGCGAAGAAATTCCTTCGCCCTACATTGAAAATTGTAACCGAAAATCATCATGAACGCCACCGAAACACCCGCAATCGCCTCGCGCTCCTCCGCACCGTGGAGGAATTTCAACATGGGTAAATGGAACAAGCGGATTGAAGTCCGCGAGTTCATCCAAGACAACTACCGTCCTTACGAAGGAGACGAAAGTTTCCTGGCGGGTCCCACGGCACGGACCAACGCCATCTGGGACAAAACGCGGGCGCTCCTCGACGAAGAGGTCAATCGCGGCGGCGTCTGGGCGGTGGACGAAAGCGTGGTTTCGACGATTGATTCACACGGGGCGGGCTACATTGATCCGGAGTTGGAGTTGATTGTGGGCTTGCAGACGGACGAGCCTCTCAAACGCGCGTTCATGCCTTTTGGAGGATACCGCATGGCGGAAGCGTCTGTGGAAGCTGCGGGAGAAACCGTGAACCCGGCCACGGCGGCGATTTTCAAACACCGCAAGACTCACAACGACGGTGTATTCGACGTGTACACCCCGGAAATCCGGCGGGCCCGTTCCGCCGGCGTGATTACGGGACTTCCCGATGCCTACGGGCGGGGCCGTATCATCGGCGATTACCGTCGCGTGGCCCTCTATGGAGTGGACCGCCTGATCGAAGAAAAACAAGCCCAACTTCTCGAAACCCTCCCCCCCGCCCTCAACGACGAGGTGATCCGCGAGCGCGAGGAGACGGCCGAGCAAATCCGCGCCCTCGAAGAGTTGAAACGCATGGCGGAGGGTTACGGTTTCGACGTTTCGCGTCCCGCGGCCAATGCCCGCGAAGCCGTGCAATGGACCTACTTCGGATACCTCGCGGCCGTTAAAGAACAGAACGGGGCGGCGATGTCCATCGGCCGCGTGGCGACTTTTCTCGACATCTACATCGAGCGCGACCTCGCCGAGGGCGCGCTGACCGAAGAGTCCGCGCAGGAATTGATCGACGATTTGGTCATCAAGCTGCGCTTGGTCCGGTTCGCCCGCACCAAGGAATACAATGAACTCTTCAGCGGGGATCCCACCTGGGTCACGGAAGCGCTCGGGGGAATGGGGGTTGATGGGCGCACCCTCGTGACGAAGAACTCCTTCCGTTTTCTGCATACGCTCTATAACCTCGGCCCCGCGCCGGAACCCAACCTCACCGTCCTTTGGTCGGCCCGCCTTCCCGAGGGCTTCAAACAGTTCTGTGCCAAAATTTCGATTGAGACCAGTGCCATCCAATACGAAAACGACGATTTGATGCGCCCGCACTGGGGGGACGATTACGGGATCGCCTGCTGTGTGTCGGCCATGCGCATCGGCAAGCAAATGCAGTTTTTCGGCGCCCGCGTGAACCTCGCCAAGACTCTTCTCTACGCCATCAACGGCGGGATCGACGAAATCAGCGGCAAACAGGTGGCGCGCGAATACGCGCCCATTAAAGGAGAGGTGCTCCAATACGACGAAGTCGTGGCCTCCTTTGATCGGATGATGGGCTGGCTGGCGCGCAACTACATCAACGCCCTCAACATCATTCACTACATGCATGACAAGTATTGCTACGAGCGAATTGAGATGGCTTTGCACGACCGGAAGATTCTTCGCACGATGGCCTGCGGCATCGCGGGACTCTCCGTGGTGGCCGATTCACTTTCCGCCATAAAGCACGCCAGGGTGCATGTTATTCGGGACGCCAAGGGGCTCGCCGTTGATTTTCGCATTGAGGGTGATTACCCGAAATACGGCAACAACGACGACCGCGTGGACAGCATCGCCGAATGGTGTGTGAGCACGTTCATGAAAAAACTGCGCCTGCACCGCCCCTACCGGGACAGCGTTCCCACCCAGTCAGTGCTGACCATTACCTCCAACGTCGTTTACGGCAAAAAGACCGGCAACACGCCCGACGGTCGCAAACTGGGTGAACCGTTCGCCCCCGGCGCGAATCCCATGCACGGGCGGGACACCAAGGGAGCGGTTGCCTCCATGGCCTCCGTCGCCAAACTTTCCTACGAGGACAGTCTCGACGGCATCAGCTACACCTTCAGCATCGTGCCCGGAGCTCTGGGCCGGGAACCGCTCGATCGTATCGAAAACCTTACCACGCTGCTCGACGGTTATTTTGCCTCCGACGGCCATCACATCAATGTGAATGTGTTTGACCGCGGCATGCTCGAAGACGCCATGGAGCATCCGGAGAAATACCCGCAGCTCACGGTGCGTGTCTCGGGCTACGCGGTGAATTTCATTAAACTCACGCGTGAGCAGCAGCTCGACGTCATCAACCGGACCTTTCACCGGGTGAGCTGAGCGGCATGCCGTCGTGTTTAAACGCATTCACGGGCCCATGCCCGATTGACCTGACGCCGCGGCCGGCCGGCGGCACGCCCTGGATCACACCGATCTCCGAAACCGGCTTCGTGCATTCGGTGGAAAGCGCCGGCATGCTCGACGGACCAGGGGTGCGCTTCGTTCTTTTTTTGAGCGGTTGCCCGCTTCGCTGCCTTTATTGCCACAATCCCGACGCCCTCCGCATCTCCATGGGCAAGTGCCGCGAAGCGACGGAATTACTCAACGAAATCGAGCGGCAACGGCCTTTTCTGCGACGGGGAGGAGTTACCCTAAGCGGGGGAGAGCCCATTCTGCAAGCCGGTTTCGCCAAACGACTGCTTCTCGGTTGTAAGGAAATGGGCCTGCACACCGCCGTCGACACCACCGGCTATCTCGGAGAACGGGTCGATGAATCCATGCTGAACGCGACCGACCTTTGGCTGCTCGACATCAAATCCTTTCTTCCCGAAACCTACCGGAGGGTGACTGGAGTGGAGCTTCAACCCACCCTTGATTTCGCGCGGCGCGTGGCCGAACGGGGCGGGCGCATGTGGATACGTTTCGTGCTGGTGCCGGGACTCACCGACGAACCCGCCAACATCTCCGGCGTGGCCGCTTTTGCCGCCGGTCTTGGACCGGCCGTCGAGCGCGTGGAAGTTCTTCCTTTCCACAAACTGGGGGAATACAAATGGCGGGCTTTGGGCAAACAATACGCTTTGACCGAAACCCTCCCCCCTTCGCCGGAAGCCATCGAAGCCGCCCGAGCCCGTTTCCGCGCCCACGGCTTGCGGGTTCACTGACAGCCGGTCGCCAAGGCACTGCCGCCGGAAGGAAGCACCGCCCTTGTCCGGGTGATCCGTGGTTACATCAAGGTGCGGAATTTGGATTATATGGAAGCGACTTGATTGATCCGGCTCAATCAATTGCCGCCAGAGCGGCGTTCCGCCATCTCTTCCAGTCGCCGGTCGATCTCCCCGCGGGGCAGCCAGCGGCCGCCGTAAACCACACCGGCCGGTTCGCGGAGATTGCCAAGATCCTCCAGCGGGTTGCCGTTGAGCATTACCAAGTCGGCCCGCATCCCGGCGGCCACTTGACCAAAATCATCCACTTCCCCGAAAAAAACGGCCGGGTTCACCGTCGCGGTGCGCAACACTTCGAACCGGGAAAGCCCTGCCTTTTCCATCAGGGCAATCTCCGGATGTATTGAAAAACCGGGCACATTGAAAAACTGGGGCGCGTCGGACCCCAACAGCAGGCCCGCTCCCTCCTCGTGGAGAGCCATGATCAGATCGAGCCTGACTTGGGCAAACGCTTCCGCCGCCTCCCGGTCGTAGAGCCGGTCCTGCCGACGATTGCGCACGTTGGAAAACCAACGGTCCACCACTTCCCGCGGCATGTAGCGGAATTCCGGGCGCTCGTCGCGAAGAGTGTCCAAGTCCCAAAGCAGGACCGCGTGCATCAGGGTCTCGGTCGGCACGTTCCACACCCCGGCCTCGCGGGTGCGGCGGGCGATCTCCCGAATGCGTTCCGGCTCGGCGAAGGGCGCCAGGCGAAATCCAAAGAAACCTCCCTCGACACCGGCGGTTTTTTCGGGGTCCACCAGGGTCGGCAGGTAGGCGTCCAAGTGGTCGATGCTGGCATAACCCGCTTCCAGCGCCCGCGGCAAGCCCACGGGGGCCGGGACATGACCGGAAAAAGGAATATCGGCCTCATGGGCCGCTTCCGCCATGGCGTCGAAGGCTTCCCGCGACCCGGAGGCCACTTTGACGAAATCGTAACCGGCGGCTTTTTGCCCGCGCGCCAAGGCGGCCCCGCTTTCCGGATCGGGAGCGGAGCGGGCGTTGAAGGAGGGACCGGCGGTGATCAACCGCGGACCGTCCAGTTCTCCCCGCCGCAATTGCTCCCGGATTTCGAGATGAACCGGAGCCCCCAGCATCCCGCGAATCAGGGTGATGCCGTTGGCCAAATAAAGAAAAAGCACGTCGCGCCGGTAAACCTCGTCCGCGCCGCCGGGCAAGTGGGCGTGCATTTCGGCCAAACCCGGCATCAGGTATTTTCCCGAACCATCAATCACCGATAATCCCTCTACCCGGGGCGGCCCCTCTCCGGCGGGAGCCACCGATTCGATGACTCCGTCCCGCACCACCACGGTTTGCTCCGTCAGCACCCGCTCCCGATCCATCGGGATGACGTTGACGTTGTGGATCACCAACCCCGCGGCGGCGGCGGACAAAGCCGGCACCGGCAACAGGAGAAGGCAGAGGAAACGGAACCAAAGTCGGGCATTCATGGCATTCCTTTCATTTTTGGGTTGGCGGGCAGAGCCTCCGCCAAGACCGTTCTTCGGGAATCAACAGTCTTCGCTCCCCTCACCCGCTTGTCAAGCGCGGGACGGAACGCGGAGCAACCCGCCAACCACAAACCTCAAGACCTTGAACCCACCCCTCGCGATTGATCACTTGGTAAATCGCCTCCGGAAACTGAAGCCGCAACTTTCTCGCCATCAGGAGTGAGCTGCCCTGACCAACGATTTCCAGTCTATTAGGAAACTAATGCATTGACCCCTTCGCCTGCCCCCTTATATAGATAATTCTTGTAGTAGACTTCATTTTAACGATCTTTTTTTACGATTGCATAGTCACCCGGCTTCACCTCAAAGGTGATCGCAGGCGGTTTAGTTTGTACACGCGTTTTTTTTCCATTTTCAATGCGGACAACTTCCCAGCTGTTGAGTTCCCTGCCCGGTAGGTTCAGCGTGATCGGGTATGCTTTTTCCCGGTCCACGACGGCAACACCCTTATCGTTAAATTCGGTGTGCGGCAAAAGTTTCAATGTCCAACGATTGCTAACATCTTCCTGCCCGGAACCCGCTTCCAGGAAATACATCCCTGCCCCTTTATATTGTACAAATGGCGAACTTCCATATCCGGCAATCCGTTTCGGATGGCGCGGCAGTTTTACAAAATCGCGATTCAGGTCGCCAGTATGTATCAACAAATCTTCAGTTGCATAGGCACTTAGATCGAGCGGAAAGGAGAAAGCCACATTGCCAAAACGGTCCGCATCTTCTTCGGTCGTTTCAAAGGATACATAGCGCGGCGTTTCCTTGAATACCTGTCCCGCGACCAAGAAGCTGGCGGCTTTCCGGGGGGTCGTCACCATGTTCAGATTATGGGCAGTTGTTCGATGTAGCCCTGTTTTAGTATTATCATACAAATAGTAGGTCCACATGGTGGCCACCTGCGCACCTTGCGCTCGGAAATACTTGGCCATCGCCGGATACATATAGGTTGATTGATTGTGCCAGGTCTCGTATTCGTAAACGGCGACGGCTTTCCGGCCTTTAAAACGATCTTCCTGCAGCC
>PXDN01000394.1 GCA_003566375.1 Opitutia bacterium | reverse complement strand
TTTTCGCCGCGATTTCGGAGGACGGGCAAAATTGGAATAAGGTGGAAATCCCTTTCTCAACCAGGTTGTCACGGCTCATTTTTGACGGAGAACGCTTTGTTGGGGCGGGCTCCCGCGGTACCGTCCTCGCTTCCGAGGATGGAGTGCGGTGGGAGGCGATGGCATTCGAGACCGAACCGGGGCTCTGGAGTGGTGTTGCGACGGGCAGCGGGGCGGTCGCCATTGGCGAAAGCGGAACCCTCAAGCGACGCGGGCCGGGCGGCGGCTGGCAAAGCGAACCGTCGGGAACTTCCGCCTGGCTTTGGGGGGCGGCGGAGGGCGAAAGCTCGCTGGTCTTGGTCGGCAGCCGCGGCACCATCCTGCACTCCCCCAATGGCGGCGCGTGGCAGCGAATTCCCATCGACTTTCGGGGGACGCTCCACTCGGTCGCTTTTGGCGGCGGCCGTTTTGCCGCCGTCGGCACGGGGGAAAAGGCGGTCATCTGGAGCGAATCGGGCGGAGTGGCGGAAACCAGGGACCTTCCGGTGCCCGAGGGGAGCCGCCTTTTGTCCATCGCAAGCGGGGAGGGGAAATTCGTCGCCGCCGGTGAACGGGGCATTCTCCTCGTTTCCGAAGACGCCCTCGAATGGGAAAGCTTGGCAATCGCGGAGGGGATCGACCTTCACGCGGTGGCTTTCAATCCGGGCATCGGATTTGCCGTGGCGGGAGCCGGTGGTTTCCTGGCTGTTTCCACGGACGGGCTGCACTGGGAAATACCGACGGAATCCACCGGAGCCGAAGACCGTTTTTGGAGCGCGGCCGTGGCCGGATCCGGACTAATCGCCCTGGTTCGTGATGACCGGGAATTTTTCGGAATGGCCGACGGGCAAACGGTTCATCCCATGGGTTCGCTGCCGATGGATTCCCGCGGCCTGGTGGTGGGCGATTGGGGGGCCGGCGTCATCCGCGGGGGACGGCGGAATTTGGGAATTCCCCCTGCCGCCGCTGCACCGGCTTTCTTACGGAGAACGGATGGCGGTCGAACGCGGCGAGACCTTGGAGATCGCCGTGGAAGCCGCGGGAACGGGACCGTTTTTGTATCAATTGCTTCGTGACGGTGAAACCCTCACGGAAAGCGGGAATGCGTTTTTTAGCATGGAAAACGTGGACCAGTCCTACATCGGGGATTACGAGGTGGTGATTCTAAACGAAGTCGGCGAAGCGCGTTCCGGGCCGTTTCTTCTGGAAGTTTCCACCCGGTTTTCCGAGTGGGCCGATGAAAACCTCCCCGAAGGCGCGCCGCGCGATCCAATGGCGGATCCCTTCGGAAACGGGCTGGGCAATCTCCTGGCCTACGCCTTGGACGCCGGGCCCGGGGCTGGACGAGAGGCCTTTCCCGTGGCGGAGGTAATTGTGCCGGCGGATGAAACCGGAAGATTTCTCACAATTACCTATCCGCAAATCATCGGGGCCCGCGACATCCGGCTCATTCCGGAAGTTTCCGACAACCTCATGACCTGGCATCCCCTGCAAGGGCGGGTTGTCTCACGTGTCCGCGATGGAAACCGGGAGATAATCACCATGCGTGACGATATGCCGGCCGATCAAGCGACCGTTCGCTTCCTGCGCCTTCGGGTGGAGAAAAAGGAGCCCTGAATCCGTCCGGCCGTTCGCGGCGCATGACTCGGCCTCTTTGCGGAAAGCGGCCTTCCCTTGGCGGCCCGGCCCGGTGAAAGTAGGCATCACCGGTTTACACGAAGATCTCATCAGCCGCAAAAAAACCAAACCAAGCCATGATCAAGGCCCCTTCTCCGGGAGCGAAAAAGGCCTGTATTGGAATCTGGTTTCAGGGCATTGTGGTTGCCACGTTTTGAATTTCCCTCATTTTTATTGGGAACATCTTTAATTCCCATCGACACGAAGAGATCCGACACCATGAAAACGAAACCCAACACCGGTCCGGAGCAAACCTCCGGACGCCGCACTTTTTTAAAAACGTCCGCCGCCGCCGCTGCCGCGCTCGTCAGCGGGCCGTTTCTCGGCTCGACCGCCTCCGGGCAATCCGCCGTGACGCGGGTGGCCGCCGCGGCCTCCACGCCCTCCTCCGGTGACAAAATCACCATCGGCATGATCGGGACCGGCAGCCGGGGGATGTCGAATCTCCGCTCCGTGCAAGCCACCGCCGGGCGGACCAATGTAACCGTTGGCGCGGTTTGCGATCTTTGGGACCGGCGCCGTGATGCCGCCCGCGAACGGGCGGAGTTGCCCGAGTCGAGAGCCTTCACCGATTACCGGAAGATGCTGGAGTTGGATGACATTGACGCGGTCCTGATTTCGACCACTGACCAGTGGCATGCGAAGATTTCCATCGACGCGATGAACGCCGGCAAACACGTTTACATCGAAAAACCGTTTACCCGCTACCTTGGAGAAGCTTTCGACATTTACGACACCGCCCAAAGGACCGGCAAAATTCTGCAGCTCGGCACCCAGGGCGCGTCCGACCCAATCTGGACCGAGGCCGCCAAAATTGTCAGCAGCGGCGGGATTGGTCCCCTCGTGCTGGCCCAGGCCTCCTACATGCGCAACTCCGGCACCCGCGGCGAGTGGAACTACACCATCGATCCCGCCTTCAATGAGGACTCCCTCGACTGGAATACTTTTCTCGGCCCCATCGCCGACCGGCCTTTCAGCGCGGACGAGTATTTCCGTTGGCGCAAATATTACCCGTATTGCGCGGGCATCGTTGGCGACCTGATTCCCCACCGGCTCAGCCCGATGCTGGTAGCGACCGGTTTGAAAGAGTATCCGACACGGGTGGCCTGTCTTGGCACCCGCAAAATTTCCACCGACCGGGATGTCCCCGACACCGTCCAGATTCTCGCCGAGTTTCCATCCGGGCTGACGTTCAAATTCATTGGCAGCACGGTTAACGAGCAGGGATTACCCGATATGATCCGCGGCCATCACGCCTCGCTGACCATGGGGGGCAACCGCATCAACTTGAATCCGGAACGCCCCTTTGCCGAGGAGGTCGATCCGCAAATCATACAAACCGAGCGCGTCTCGGTGATGAACGCCCACCTGCAAAACTGGTATGACAGCATCCGCGCCAACCGCGAACCGGTGGCCGGTCCGGAGGTTTCGATCCGTTTGCAAACCATCCTGGCGTTGGCCGAGATGTCGGAGCGGATGAACGTGATGTGTCTCTTTGACGAAAAGACCCGCCGCATCACCACCGGCGACGGCCGCGAATTGCCGGCCTTGGATTACGAAAGCGAAGCCGCCATGCTTGCTTAAGTTCCTTTGAGGGAAAAGCTTCAAGGATAATTCGGTTAATCAATCAAGCCGCCTTCATCGGCTGGCTTTAGCGGATCCACACGCCACGGTTGTCCAACCGTGGCGTGTGAGCATAAGCATTACTCCGCTTCGACCGGTCGGCGGCGGGCACAGCGGCGGGCGAGGGTGCGGCGGTGGATTTTGGCGTTGTGGCGCACGTCCACCGGAAAATGTTTAACGAAGAAAAACCGGGTGATCTCCCGCGTGTGCGGATGGTTGGCGCCGAGTGCCGCCAGCTCGCCCGCCAAGGCCCGGCGGGCCGCCTGGCCCCGCGGAAACATTCCGGGTTCGGGTTCGACCGCGAGGGCGGGCACCCGCCCGGCGGGACTCTCCCAACCGATCAAGGCGGTCCGGAAAACATGGGGATGGGTGTTGAAAACCGCCTCGCAACAGTCGGTGTAATGAATTTTTTCCCCGGCTTCCACCCGCTCGGCCAAGCGCCCGCAAAACCAGAGTCTGCCCGCTTCGTCAAAATAGCCGAGATCGCCCATGCGGTGCCACACGTCGTCTCCATCGGGAATTTTCGCCGCGGCGGTGGCTTCCGGCAAGCCGTCGTAAGCGCGGGTCACCACCGGCCCCCGCACCGCGATTTCACCGATTTCTCCGGTGGGCAGGGCGGGAGTAGGCGCGGAAAGGGGACCGGCGGCAACGGGCAAAACGCGCGCTTCAATTTCCGGCACCGGCCGGCCGACACAGGTTCCCCGGCCTTCCTCGGTGAGGACGGCGGTTTCGCCGAGGATCTCCGTTCCGGAAATCGAACAGACCGGCAACGCCTCGGTGGCGCCATAGGGGGTGTGGATCTCCCCGCCGTCCAGAATGTGGCGGTAGTCGCGGAGGACCGAAGGCGGCGCCGCCGTCCCGGCCATGAGAATGCGGCGGAGCGAGGGGAGCCGGATGCCCCGCTCCCGGCAATGCCGGCCGATTTTTTTCCACAACACCGGCGACCCAAAACTGTTGGTTACCCCGCACTGCCGGATGGCTTGCACGATCTTGGCCGGATCGACCGAGGCGGGGCGGCTCGGATTGATCTCCGGAACGACCGTGGTCATGCCGAGGGCGGGGTTGAACAGCGCGAACACCGGCAGCATCGGCAGGTCGATTTCCCCCGGTTCGATGCCATATTGGGAGCGAATGAGCCGCACCTGCGCCTCAAACATGCCGTGTTCGTAGCAGACCCCCTTGGCCGGCCCGGTCGAGCCGGAGGTGAACAGCACCGCCGCCGGATCGCGGGGGCCCGTTGGTTCCAGCGGCAGCGGTTCCGCGCCCGGCTGGCGCGCTTCCCGTTCGTCGGCCCGCAACCGAACCCGCACCGAACGGAAATCCCCGCGGAAAACGCGGGCCAGCCAAATCCCCGCCGGAATGGCCACCATCGCCTCCGGCCGGGTGTGGCGGACGCAACGCAGGAACCCGCGCAACCCCATCCCCGGATCGATCAACACCGGCACCGCCCCGGCCTTGAACAGGGCGAAGACCATGGCGATCAGCTCCAGCCCGGGCTTGACCAGCAGCAGGACGCGCGTCCCGCGTGTCACCCCGGCTTCGGTGAGACGGCGGCGGCGGGCGTCCACTTCGGCGTCAAGTTCGGCGAAAGTGAGCCGTTGGTAGTCGATGCCGGATTGGCCGCGGCCGCGCGGCACGAGCAGCGCTTCCCGGTCCGGCGCGGACGCCGCCATCGCCGGCAGGTGGCGCGCCACGTTGACCGTTTTCCCGGATGTCGTTATATCCATCACCGTAGGTCTGGAAAAAGAAAAAGGCCGTCCCCGTGAAGAGCGGCCTTGATCGAAATTGTGCGATTACGCGGTTTGTTCAATAATCGTAGTAAGTAAATAATCCCCAGAGCAGAGTGGTGCGGTTGCCGGAGATATCCGCGTCGGGATCAAAATCGGCCCGGCGAAACGGAATGTTGTAGGAGGGCACCTGGGTGTAAGCGTGGGTTTCCCGCTCGTAGATACCAAACGCGTTGGTGTGGGTGCGTCCCCCCTGGTGGCTGGTGCAACCGACGGACAACGTGAAAATCAAGGCCAGAAACGCGATAAGAGGAAATTTCAGTAGCTTCATTTCCAGTGAGAAAAACGGGTTGTTTTCCCGTTGGCAAGCCTTGGTTCGGCACTTTTTTGCCAAAAAAGAAAATAATCCCGAATGGGAGAAGAAAGAAAGCGGTCACCCCGTAGGCGCCGTGCCCCGTTTTGGGCTCTTGCCCTTTTATGCTTAAGTGGGTGCTCTTCCGACCCCTCACGCCTTCCGGTTGACGGCTTGGCGATCATGGCCGGGGGCGAACTCCCGTAATGATCAACTAAGGTTGAGAGCGCGGTTAAAACAACGCTCGCACGCCACAGGGTGACATCAACACCCTACCAGCCTCCCGGCGGTGGTCAAACCCGTTTCGCCGATAAACCATCTTTTTCGGAACCGCCCCGCGCCATCCGCCCGCGCCCGCGTTCCCGGTTTCGGAAAAAGTGCGTTTTTCTGTTTACGCCGCCCGCGTGTCTGGTTGGATCAGGGCCATGTCTGATCACAAACAAGCCTCGTTGGGGGATTTGGACCCCGCGGAAGAAGTCGCCGTCATCGACACCGTCCACGGTGTCATGGTGGTTTCGTTTTGGGACGATGTCGCTCCCAAGACGGTGGAAAACTTCAAAAAATTGGCCAAGGATTCATTTTACGACGACACCGCTTTTCACCGGGTCATCAAAGGATTCATGATCCAGGGCGGGGACCCGAACACCAAAACCGGCGCCTCCGGGCAGCCGGGAACCGGCGGTCCCGGCTACAAAATCAAAGCCGAATTCAACGACCGGCCCCATGTGCGGGGCGTTCTCTCCATGGCCCGCTCCCAAGACCCCGACTCGGCCGGCAGCCAGTTTTTCATTTGCCACGGCGACGCCCGGTTTCTCGACAACCAGTACACCGCCTTCGGCTGCCTGGTGAAGGGAGACGACGTCCTCGAAGCCATTGGCACGGCGAAAGTCCGCGCGGGAGGCGAGGGCAGCGAACCGTCGGACCGCCAAGTGGTGAAATCCATCCGCATCGTCAAGGCCAGTGAAGTGAAGGGCTGAACCTTGAGGTTTTTCCCTCGGCCCCAGGTCCGAATTCCCCCGCCGCGCGGAGGCCGTCGTGCTCGAAGGTCAAGCCCAGCCGGAGACGACCGGCTTCCCGCAGCAAATCCGGCAGCGGAACCTCCCCGGCGGGAGACCACGGGTGGCCCAACCGAGTCGATTCATGGGTTTTGTCGCGCACGTTCCAAACGTAGTCCCCGCCCGCCGGACAGACCGGATCGATGTGCCAGAGGGTGGCCAAGGTCTCCACCGGGTCCCGCTCCGGGAAACGGGCTTTCCAATCGTTTAACAACCCAATCGGCGCCCATGCCGCTTGCCGCAGGCGTTCCGTGTAAACCTCCCCGGCGGTCCGGCGGAGCAGGGCCAGCGCCGTCTCCCCCAACTCCACGGTGAGGTGATCGCCGAGGCCTTTGGCCCCGGCCGCTTTCCCGGTGGTTTCCTCCGCAAACCGCTCCAGGGAGCGCTGCACCACGTCCTCCCGCAGGCTGAGGACAAACGCGTCAGGGCGGGCGGCGTAGTAAATTTCCAACATCTCCCCGCCGCCCCGGCGGTCGCCCCGGCCGGCGGTCGGGACCATCGCCACATACGAATGCCCGGCATGCGAACGGGTCTCCCAACGAAAGGTGCCGGGCGCGGTTTCCTGGATCAGGTTGCGCAGTCCGGTCAAAAACAGGGCGAGCCGGATTGGGTCTTTCGACTCCACGTGCAGGGCCGCGGGAAGCCGCGTCCCGTGCTCTTGCAGGAAGCGGTCGATTTCCGGACTTTCGGCGAGTTCCCGCCAGAAGGGGTCGTCATCGAGATAGAGGGACACCGTTCCTTCCATCCAGCGAAACGGATTCGCGCCCAATCCGCCGCCCAGGTTTTGACTCCACCCCGACAACATCCGCATCCATTCCGAATTCGGATCCACCGCCACGGTGAGTCGCGCGATGGCGTCCCCATGGCCGGCGTCTCCGGCGTACGGCCCGATTACCGCCTCTCCGGCCAATTCCCGCAACCAGCCGTAGGCGGTGGAGGCGATAAGGGGCATCACCGTCAAATCAAACTTAAGGCTATCCGGTGTGAGATCGAAACGGATGGCAATCGGGTCAAAGACCTCCTCCCACCCGGATTCATAGACGTCGCGCCACCGCTGGTATGCCGCCGCTTCGGCTTCAGTCACGGAATCGACCCCCAACTCGCCGACCGGCGTGAGAAATCCCTCCCGGTGGTAACGCCCGCTCAACGGCCCTTGCGGCGTCCATTCCACCCCGCCGAGCCAGTCCGCGAGGGCGGGATCGGTTTCCGGCAGTTGGCCTGCCCGGTCCTTGCCGTCCAGTTGCCGGGCGGTCAAATCCCGCAAGACCGCCGCCGCCCGCAGCCGCCGCGATGCCCCGATGCGCCACTCGGGTCCGCACCAGCGGCGGATGGTTTCGTCGGACAACAACAGAAACACGCCCGGGCCGCCGTCACCACCAACCGGATACCGAGTGCGGAAGAACCGGTATTCGCCCGTATCCGCCAAGGCGGCCGTCTTCCCGCCCCCGGTTTGTGAAATCAGGTCCCGCTGGCGATCGGCGTTGGCCAGGATCACCGCCCCCTCCTCTTGCCAGGCCAACGCCCGCCGTCCGGAACCGGTCAGCCGCAACGACCCGCCCGTTTCACCGGTTTCGGTTAAAGCGACTCCCTTCTCCCGGGCGGCGGTCCCGGCGTATTCGGCTTGTAAGGACGCTATCAGCTTCCGCGGATGCCCGCTCTCGATCAACAGCGCGACATCGGTGCCCCCGGCAAAAAACGGATCTCCGCCGGTCAGGGCCAGGCTGTCGATCCAACCGGCTTCAGCCCACGCGCCGAGCGCATCCAGCGAAACCCCAAGCTGCCGCAGGTAACGCTCCCCGAGGCCGGGCGGCACGGAGACGGGATCGAGGCTTTGCAGCATCGGCAAACCCTCCTTTTCCCACCTCCGCACAAAATCGGCAAAGGCGGAGGGCGGCTCGAAGAAAAGGGCGTGCTGGTCGGCCGGGATGAGGCGCGCGAGCGGATCGGTGGCGGGAGGGTCGTCCGGGGCCAGTTCCGCCCAGTCAACCTCCTCCACCGTGATGCCCCGCAGGCCGGAGAGCGGGAGCGTCGGTTCCTCGGGCTTGGGCAGCCAAAGGTCGATGTCGGCCAAAGCCAGGTTTTCACTGATCGCCCGCCCCCCGGAAAAAAACGCAAACGATTCCTCCCAAGGCGCGTGGCCGCTGCGCCGCGGCAACTCCCGATTCCCGTCGGCTTCCTCCCCGGCTTGGCGGATCCGCAGGCGAAACCACGGTTGACCGACCGGGCTGATCCGGGCCAGCCGCCCGTAGTGCGACTCCACCACCGGGCGGATGGCCTCCTGCTCCACCGACTCCGTCGAATCGGGATCGATCAGGAAGGGGATGCGGACCGCTTCGCTTTGCCCGTCGTCTCCCGGCAGGAGAAGCAAGCCGCGAACCGGCAGCCCGCGCGGAGCGGAAACCGCCACCCGCAGGTTCACCCGTCCGGAACGGCGGTGCGGTTGGTCGCTGCCCAGCCAAACCCGCGCCGGTTCCTCCACCCAAACATGCGGCCAAGCATCCGCCCGGTCCCAGGCTCCGGTCATCCGCCCGGAGATGCCGGGAGGCCGTTCCGGTTCCGAAGGCGCAGCGTCGGATTTCCGGATGATTTCGGCAAGCGGCAACTGGTAATGAACCCAATCGGGTTCGGCCATGGCGGCGGAGACCCCCGGCGCAAAGAGCGCGGAAAAGGCCGCGGCTAAGCCGAAGCGAATCCGGCGGCCCGTTTTCCGCCGGAGACTGAAGGCAACAGAAGATCGGTTTGACGTTTTCATCTCCTGATTCCAATGCCCGTTCCATGCCAACAATTGGGCGAAAGCTACTTCACAATGTAGGTCAAGGGCTTTCGCAATCAGGCCCCTTTCCTTGCACGGTTCTCCGAGCAAATCATGCCAACACCACCGGCATAAAACGCACGTGGAGGGTGCCCCAATGGCGCAACCGGTCAAGCATTTACGCTCCACTCTGGACCTTGAGGTTTCCCCGCGATGGGGATGACGCGTTCCAACTTGTCGTTGGCAACCGGATGCTTCAAACTCCGGGCGAGCCATGAAAACGCGGAAAGAAAGTCTCAAAAGTGAGCTGAAGCAGCTATTTGGCACCATGGGCACGATGACTGCATGTCAGGTCTCATCCAACAGGAACTCCACCAGATTGCGGTGTTCGATACCCGTGCGTCGGTCGCGCTGGACCGGGTCCATGCTGAGTACCAGTTTCGGGAAATTATCAGGGACTTTTTCCAGGACGCCGAACTCGCGATCGGCTGTCTTTTTTGAGGCGATCAGGTAGGCAACTTGAACGTACAGCTTTTCTTTTTTCCGGGTCGCAATGAAATCGATTTCGAATCCGTTAAGCTTCCCGACCGAGACCCGGTATCCGCGTCGCTTCAATTCGAGGAATACCAGGTTTTCCAGCAGGCCGTTTATGGCTTCCTCCCGGTACCCGAGCACGGCGTTGCGCAAACCGATGTCG
>PXDN01000359.1 GCA_003566375.1 Opitutia bacterium | reverse complement strand
TCGGGTTCGATCCGCGGGAAGGCGGGCACGGGGATGCCGGCCGGCCCAAGATGCAACGGACGGGCGGCGGCGACCTGACCGTGACTTGGCCGGAGGTGCCCACCGCCACCGATGTCGCCTACCGGGTGGAGGCCACGGACGACCTCCTGAACTGGGTCGATATCACCGCGCGACTGGCGGACCGCGGATTGACGGAATTGACCGACGGCACCCACCGCCGCACCGCCGGTTTGCCGGAAGATATCCTCGGCCAAAGCACTGCCATTCTGCGCGTCCGCTTGATAAAAACCGGCGAAGATAATCCCTGATGCGTATGCACCGTGGAGGACCCCCTCCGCAACCATTCGAAATCGGCGTGCTGGATGGGGGGCGACCTCCGTGTCGCCCGCCCGCTGACACCCGGAGGCATTCGCATCCGCCAAGCCGCACCCTCCTTACCTGAACAGACCCGATCGGATGGCCCCGACCGATGCTGGAACGGCGGTAATCAGGTGGCATCGAGCCTTGACCGATGCTTAAACGGCGGGCATTTACCTCGCCTCCCAATTCGTTTGGGTTCTGGATTGAAGACTACCTTGCCAAACAAACTCCCGAAATTACACATCCCCAAAGGCGACAATATTTTTAGCACCTGCTAAAATTATTGTCGCTTTACCGGAGGGGCTTCTCGGCGAAGAAGTGTTTCAATTCACGGGAACGTGGCCGCCGTCGGATGGTATGCCCCCGAAGTTGTTCCCTTCGGTTTTCCGGACCCGTTTGCCTGAACGGGCAACCTCATAACACAGGGATTCCTTCGGTGGCAAAAATGCCGCGTTGAAAGCCGCCTGGAAACCCCCTAGTTTCCCGCGCCATGAAACGCATTCCCTTTTCGCTCATCCTTCTTTTCCCGTTGGCGCTCATCGTCGCCTGCTCGGTCACCGCCGCCCCGTCCGAACGGGAGGCTCTCGTCGAACGCATCGGGGAACGGTTCGACGACCCCGATTTTGCCCAATCATTCTGGGGCGTCCTCATTGAGTCGCTGGACAGCGGGGAAATTTGGTATGAACGCAACGCGGACCGCCTCTTCATTCCCGCATCCAATCAAAAAATTCCGGTGGCGGCCGCCGCCTACCGCGCGCTGGGACCGGATTTCACCTTCACCACCACCGTCCACCACACCGGTGATATCCAGGACGGTATTCTGAGGGGCGACTTGGTCATCCACGCCAATGGCGACCCCACCTTGTACGACCGCCTGCAAAGCCACCCGACGGCCGTCTTCGAGCGCTGGGCCGCGGAGTTGCGTGAACTTGGCATCCGCCGCATCGAAGGAAACCTTGTGGGAGACGACAGCGCGTGGGAACGCCGCCGCACCGGCAGCGGTTGGCCCCATCACGAAATCACCCCGTGGTACTACGCCGAATACGGCCCGCTGCAATTCAACGAAAACTATGTCGATTTGCGCTTTATCCCGCCCGCCTCGGTGGACGGCGAACTGGTTATCCAGCCAAACGTGGAAAGCGCCTACTTCACTTTGGTCAACAAGGTGCGGGTGGTGGAACGAGGCAGCACCTCGATTGCGATGAACCGCCCGCCGTTTTCGAATGAGATCACCTTGAGCGGAACCGTGGTGGCCGGTGCCGCCCCGTTTGAACGCACCCCGACCATCACCGACCCGACTCTCTTTTACGTCACCGTGCTGAAAGAGACCCTGGAGGCCAATGGCATCGCGGTGGACGGCGTCCCCGTCGGTCTCGGCTCTTTACTCGATTGGCCCCACCAGGCCGATGATTTGCCGGAGATCGCGCGGCACGATTCGCCGCCGTTGCGCGAGATCATTCCCTCTTTCATGAAACGCAGCCAAAACGTCTACGCGGAAACCCTCGTGCTGACCATGGGGTGGAAGGAAACCGGTTTCGGCACCTTCGCGGCCGGGCGCGAAGTCGTCCAGCGCGAGATGGCCGCCTTCGGGGTCCGGTCAGGCGATTACCGGTTTGCCGACGGTTCCGGCCTCTCCCGTTACAATCTTATCAGCCCGCGCCAGATCAATGCCATCAACCGCGGCATGCGAGACAGCGAGTTGCGGGACCTCTGGCTGGACAGCCAGGCGGTCGCGGGCGTGGACGGCACCCTGCGCCGCATCAGCCGGGACTCTCCCCTGGCCAACAACGTGCGGGCCAAAACCGGAACTCTTTCCACCGTGCGGGCCTTGTCCGGTTTCCTGCACACCGCCGACGGCGAGGCACTGCTGTTTTCCATCATCAACAACGGCAGCCTGCGGGGATCCCGCGCGGTGGACGAAGTATCGCACAACGTGCTGGAGATGCTGGCCACGCATGGCGTGGAAAACTGAACGACCGCCATTGCGGCCCCTCCAGCCGAAACCGGGAACGCCGCGCCTGTTGTGCCTGGCGTTTTGGCCGCTACTGGTGGGCGGGACCCTGATTTGGGCGGCCGGCTCGACCGGGGCGCAGGTCCCGTCGCAGGTCTCCTTTTCCCACCTCGACAAAGTGGCCCACTTTTTCGTTTACGGCTTGCTGGCCACCCTGGTCTTCCGGTTGTTTGTCCATTGGCCGAGCCAGGGACGCGCCATGCTCGCGGCCATTCTGCTGACGTCGGCGTTTGGTGCCCTCGATGAATGGCGGCAAAGTTTCAATCCCCACCGCCTCTACGAAACCGCCGACTGGGTGGCCGACACGCTGGGCGCGCTCACCGCGGTTTGGGTTTACCGCTTTTGGCCCCGCTATCGAAATCTTCTCGAATACAAACTCTTCCCCCTTCAATTTACGAACCATGGCAAACACGGAAAGAGAGGCGGCCGAAAGAATCCGGGAACTGCGGCAAACCATCACCGGGCATGACGAGCGTTATTACCGCGAGGCGTCGCCGGAGATTTCGGACCCCGAATACGACCGGCTGAAACAGGAACTGACCGACTTGGAGGCGCGGTTTCCCCAGTTCGCGTCCGCCGACTCCCCCGCCCAAACCATCGGCGACGACCGTCTCGAAGCCTTCACGTCTTATCGCCACCGGGAGCCGATGGCGAGTCTCGACAATACCTACAATGAGGAGGAACTGCGGGCGTTTCACCAACGCCTGGTCAAACTTTTTGGCGAAGAGGATCTGGCCTACGTGGTCGAACCGAAAATCGACGGGGTTGCGGTCAGCCTGACGTTTGAAGAAGGAAAACTCGTCCGCGCCGTCACCCGGGGAAACGGGATTGAGGGAGACGATGTCACCCACAACGTTCGCACCATCCGCTCTCTCCCCGCCCGGCTGGCCGGGGAGGATTGGCCGGCGATGATCGAAATCCGGGGGGAAATTTTCATGGAAACGGCCGAGTTCGAGCGCATCAACACCGAACGCGCGGAAGCGGGCCTCCCCCTCTACGCCAATCCCCGCAACCTCGCGGCCGGCACCGTCAAACTGCTCGATTCGCGGGAAGCCGCCAAGCGGAGGCTGCGCATCGTGCTTTACGGGCGCGGCTACTGCGAACCGATGCCCTTCGAGCGCCAAAGCGGGTTTCACGATGCCTTGCGGAAATGGGAACTCCCCACCGTGGACAAATATTGGGTGACCCGCGGCATGGAGGAAACATGGAAAGCGGTCACCGAACTGGACGCCCTGCGGCACGATTTTGCCTACCCGACGGATGGAGCGGTGATCAAACTCGACTCCATTGCCCGCCAGGAGGAAGCCGGTTCCACCTCGAAGGCCCCGCGCTGGGCCATCGCCTACAAATTCGCCGCCGAACGGGCGGAAACCGTGGTCCGGGCCATCAGCATCCAAGTCGGGCGCACGGGCACCCTCACTCCGGTGGCCGAGCTGGAACCGGTTCCCTTGGCCGGTTCCACGGTCTCCCGCGCGACGCTGCACAACGCCGATGAAATCGCCCGCAAGGATGTGCGCGCGGGGGATGCCGTGCTGGTCGAAAAAGCCGGTGAAATCATTCCCGCCGTGGTGGCGGTGGTGCCCGGCAAACGACCGCCCGATTCGCAGCCGTATGCCTTCCCGGAAAAGTGTCCCGTTTGCGAAACCGCCGTCATCCGGCTGCCAAACGAGGTAGCGACCCGTTGCCCGAACCTGAGCTGCCCCGCCCAGGTGCGCCGCCGCATCCAACATTTCGCCTCCCGGCAATGCATGGACATCGAAGGGTTGGGAGAAGCGGTGGTGGATCAATTGGTGAACCGCGGGCTGGTCCACAGCCTGCCCGATCTTTACCACTTGCGGCTGGAGGATTTGCTGGATCTGGAGAAATTCGCCCAAAAGTCCTCCGAAAACCTGTTGCGGGCGCTGGAAGAGAGCAAATCCAGGGAGTTGTGGCGGCTGATTCACGGCCTTGGGATTCAGCACATCGGCGCCACCGCCTCCAAGGATTTGGCCAGGGCCATCCCCGACTTGGAAAAACTGGCGGCGGCCTCCGAAGAGGAATTAACCGTGATCGACGGCATCGGCCCCATCACCGCGAGAAGCATCGCCGCCTACTTTGCCAACGCGGACAACCGGGAACTGATCCATAAACTCACCGCCGCCGGACTTACCGTGCGCGGCGAAGAAACCGCGGGCGCTCCGGCGGAAGGGCCGTTGTCCGGGAAAAGTTTTGTCCTGACCGGCAAATTGCCCACGCTTAGCCGCACCGGGGCGGGCGAACTCATCGAGTCGGCCGGCGGTCGGGTTGTCAGCAGCGTGAGTAAAAAAACCGATTATGTTCTGGCCGGGGAGGAAGCCGGCTCCAAGCTGGACAAGGCCCGGTCTCTGGGTATCCCCGTGCTTGACGAATCCGATTTGCGGAAGTTGTTGCAAAACGGAGGGAACGGAGAATCGTAAAAGAAATGTCAAATGAGGGATTTTCCCCACTCCAGAGGTCTTGCACCCCGGATGCCGCTTGAAGAATTAGCCTTCATGGACAGCATGGACGCATTCCAAAATCAGAGACGCACAACGATTGAAACAAGAAGTCATAGTCAACGGCGACACCGCCACCGTAACCCAAACCCGCGGTTTCTTATCGGGTGCGGGCAAAGCCCTGCACTCGCGCGAATCCCAGATATCGGCGGCGGCGTTTCTGCTTTTTGACGTCGTCTCCTTTGCCGGTCTTTTCTTTCTGATCGCCTGGTTTCGCATTCCACACATTTTTCAAAACCCGTCCTTTTACTTCCTGTTGCTGCCGTGTCTCGCCACCATCTTTTTTCTGTACTTGATTGATGGTTACAATTTGGAGAATGATTTGATTTCCGCCGGCTACGCCAGCCAGCACGCGCTCGCGGTGGTTTTCGCCGCCGCCGCGACCCTCTTCGCCTCCTTTGTTTTGGTGCAAAACACACCCCTGATTAACAGCCGCGTCACGGTGTTGCTGAGCTTCGCGGCCTTTAATCCCCTCTCTCTCTATTATCGCCGCCTCATTCACGCGCGCTTTCGGCAACGGATGGATCAACGGGTCGTGCTTTTCATCGGCAGTTTGGAAGCCGCCAGAAAATTCCATAAGGATTACGCCGGCAAACGCCGCACCAGCAATTTGATTTACACGACCTGCGATGAGTCGGAATGCGGAGAGGTAAGCGGGAAAATCGTGGACAACGCCTCGGGGGCCAGCCTGCCGGCGGTCCTCTCCCGCCACCTGAATCAGGAGTTTTTCCAAAATTTCCGCGATCCGGTTTCAGCCGTGGTGGTGGCCGACGATCCCGCTCAATACCCGACCGATCTGCTCGCCAAATTGGTCGATCTTCGTTTCCAGCAGGTTCCGGTTTTTTCCCTGGCCTCCTTTTACGAAGCCAAATTTCACAAGATCCCCTCCACCGAAATCAGCCACCACTGGTTGCTTCAAAAAGGGTTCAACATCGCCCACGATCCCGTCTATCTGCACGTCAAACGCCTGAGCGACCTCCTCCTCTCCGGCACCGGTCTTCTGGTGACGGCTCCTTTGTTCCTTCTGGTCGCCGCCGTCATCAAAGCCACCGACCGGGGACCGGTCTTTTTCCGCCAACAACGGATCGGCAAGGACAAGCAGCCTTTCACCGTGCTCAAATTCCGAACCATGCGGGAAGGCTCCGAGAAGGGAGATCTCTACACGCAAAAGGGAGACAACCGCGTGACCCCGGTCGGGCGCTGGCTGCGCAGGTGGCGCTTGGACGAGCTTCCCCAGTTGTGGAACGTCGTCAGGGGTGACATGAGCTTGATCGGTCCCCGCGCCGAATGGGACAAGTTGGTGGCCGAATACGAAAAGCAGATTCCCTGTTACCACTTCCGGCATTTGGTGAAACCGGGCATCACCGGTTGGGCCCAAGTCAACTACCCGTATGGCGCCAACTTGGAGGACACGATTCACAAATTGGAATACGACCTTTACTACCTCCGCCATTTCTCCATTCTGCTCGACGGCTCGATCATCATCAAGACCATCAACACCATGATCTTTGCCAAAGGGCAATGAACCGGGCCCTCAGCTGGAGTATGATTGGATAACCGCCAACTCCTGTTGATATTCCGCTTTGACATTAGTTTTTCCAAAGGAATGCGGCGCAACATCCGCATGGTGAAATTCAAAGCATGCATAGCGCCGGGAAGCCGATTCCGGGATGGTGGAGGCACCATTCATGTCCGTAACCGCCGTTGAATCCAAAAGCGCCGCCGGACACCCCGATACCGAATCCGGGGTGCGCGAGTGCCTGCATTGCCACCTGCCGTTTCACTCCACGCCCCGTCGGCGGGATTTCTGCTGCTCCGGTTGCCAGTTTGTGCACGGCCTCATCAATGATCACGGTCTGGAAAAGTATTACGACTTGCAGGATGGCAAGGGACAACCGGTCCCCTCCCTGGTGTTTCAACCCAGGGATTACGGTTGGCTGGAGGAGTTGGTGACCGAAGCCGAAACGGGCAAGGAAACCGCCGCCCTGGTTCTGGATTTGCAGGGCATCTCCTGCATCGGGTGCGTCTGGCTCATCGAGCAGCTCTTCGAACAATGGCCGGGAGCCCTGGGCGTGAGTATCAATTCCTCCCTTGGCCAGATCCGCCTGCGCTGGACCGCCGGGGAATGCGACGTGACCGGTTTTGCAAAGAAGTTGCAGGAATTTGGCTACCTGCTGGCGCCCGCGGTCAAACGGGAGAACCGGGAAAGCCGCCTGCTGGTCCGTCGGATGGGCATCACCGCCGCTCTGGCCATGAACTGCATGCTCTTCACCGTGCCGTTCTATTTCGGTATGGATCCGGGTTATGAATACGCGCCCCTGTTCAGCCTGGTCACCTTCCTGCTGGCCACCGCGAGCCTGGTCTACGGGGGATCCTACTTCATCAAACGGTCTGTCCAGAGCCTGCGGCGGGGAATCATTCACATCGACCTGCCCATCTCCATCGGCGTGGTGGCGGCCTACGCCGGCTCAACGTTCGCCTGGTGGCGGCACGATCACAGTTTCATCTATTTCGATTTCGTCACTGTCTTCATCTTTTTGATGCTGGTGGGCCGGTGGACCCAGCAACTGGCCATTGAACGCAACCGCAACTACCTGCTTGGCCTCCAAAACCAACGCCAGGAGGTGCGGCTGGTCATACCGGGTGAGGAAGAGGGTAAACGCCGCAAGTTGCCGGTGACGGAAGTGCGGGGCGGAATGCGCTATCTCGTGGAGCCGGGTCAGTTCATCCCGGTCGCCTCCGAACTGTTGTCGGCGGAGGCGGTTTTCGGCTTGGAATGGATCAACGGCGAGAGCGAGCCCCGAAACTGCCGGCGCAGCCACCGCGTTCCGGCCGGGGCGGTTCATCTGGGGGCGGGCGCCATTGAACTGCGCGCGGACGAAGATTGGGCCGACTCCCTACTGGCATCCCTGCTGGCCATGGATGTCCGTGAGACGCCCCGTCACCCGTTGTTGGAAAGAATCATCAAAACCTACCTGCTGGTGGTTCTGGCCGTGGCGGCGGCCGGTTTCGGCGCATGGTTTTGGGCCACCGGCAATTCGTTGACCGCCCTGCAGGTGATGATCTCCGTCTTGGTGGTTTCCTGCCCCTGCGCCATCGGGGTGGCCTGGCCATTGGTGGATGAGCTGGCGGTCTCCCGTCTGCGAAAGAAAGGCGTCTTCGTGCGGGATCAATCGCTCTGGGGCCGCCTCGGCCGGGTCCGCAAAATCATTTTTGACAAAACCGGAACCCTGACTTTGGAAAATCTGGCCCTCGCCAACCCCGCGGTGATGGACCGGCTCAATGGTCATCAGCGGCGGGTGTTGCTGACCATGGTGCAAAGCACCCTCCACCCGGTCAGCCGCTGTTTGCGCGAAATCCTGCTGGCCAACGGGGTGCGCCCGCTGGATGACGATTCGCAATCCGCCGCGGCCCGGGAAACCGTCGGCACCGGTTTGGAAATGGAAACCGGCGGCGATGTCTGGCGCCTCGGGCGGCCGGACTGGCAAACCCCGTTGACGGCTCCTGATGCCGGTCACCAGGGCGACTGCCTGTTCACCCTTAACGGAAAAACCCTCGCCGCCTTTCGTTTCGCGGAGGACATTCGCGCGGACGCCCGATCGGAAATTTCCCGCTGGTTGGGGAAGGGGTGGTCGATCTTCATTCTCAGCGGTGACCGCAAAGCCAAAGTGGCGAAGATGGCCGACCACCTCGGCCTCGCCCGCGACCATTGCCACGGCGAACTCTCCCCCGTTGACAAGGCCGACTGGATCAAGGCCAACGACCGCGATGACACCTTGATGATCGGCGACGGCGCCAATGACAGCCTGGCTTTTGACGCCACTTGGTGCCGGGGAACTCCCGCCGTGGACCGCGGCCTGCTCGAACAAAAATCCGATTTCTATTTTCTGGGCCGCGGCTTGAACGGAATTCGGCATTTGTTCGAAACCGCCGAAGACCGCGGCAAAACCCTCACCCGGGTTTTCCTGTTCACCATTGCCTACAACGTCTTCGCCGTCACCCTCTGCCTGGCCGGCTTGATGAATCCCCTGGTCGCCGCCGTCATCATGCCGCTGAGTTCCATTATCTCAATCAGTTCGGTGATGATGCAAAGTCGATGGCGGGAATCCCGCCGCCGACGAGCGGAGCCCCTGCCCGGGACACCCCTGGAACCCGAGTGGTACCCGCAAACCTGATGGATTTTGCTCCCCCCCGCAAGGCAACCAAGTGAACTTCAGAGGTGTGGGCCAATCAAGTTTCCGAAGAATCCCCGCACGCGGTTGATCCATGGACGCGCTTCCCATGCCTCCAATTCGTAGGGCTTCGCCCGGGAGAGGTCGTCCTCGAAAACCGCGTGCATTTCCCGGACAAATTCGGCATCGAAAATATTCACGTTGGCTTCGTCGTTGATGCGAAAGGAGCGGTTGTCAAAATTGGCCGAGCCAATGGAAACCCACTTGTCATCCACGATGATCATCTTCGCATGGTAGAGGGAATCCTGATACTCATGGATGCGCACACCCGCGCGCAACAGGTTTCCCCATCGATTGCGCGAGGCGTGCCGCACCCACTCCTCCTTGATCTTTTCCCCCGGAGCCAGAATTTCCACTTGCACGCCCCGCCGGGAGGCGGCGCCAAGGGCTTCCACCATCATCGGGTCGGGGTAAAAAAAGGCGGTCCCGATTCGAACGCGCTCCTCCGCCCCGGCTAGCGCCAGCAGCGCGAGCGAACGGATGCGCTTGTGCCCCTCCCGCGGGGAGCTGAGCACCAGTTGCGCCTCAATTTCACCCTCCTCCTCCAGCACCGGAAAATACCTGTCGCCAAGCAACAGGCCGCCGGTGGAAAAGAGCCAGTTGTCCATGAAGGCCGCCTGCAGGTGCCCTGTGATCGGGCCTTCAAAACGGAAATGATAATCTTGATAGGTCTCTTCCGGGTCATTGCCCACCCAGGCGTCGGCTATGTTGGCTCCCCCGGTGAAACCGATTCGCCCGTCCGCCACCATCAGTTTCCGGTGGGTCCGGTGGTTAAACCGGGAGCTTTGG
>PXDN01000008.1 GCA_003566375.1 Opitutia bacterium | reverse complement strand
TCAGCCGGAGCAGATTGAGGGCCGACGTTGCGCGTCGGGAGGACGGAACCGCCGCCCGGTTGCCTTCGAGTTGGTCGAGGGCGGCCGCCCCGGCCGCGAGGGAAGCGAGGGCGTGGACGGGCGATTCCACGCAGTTCAGGCCGTCGAGCAATTGAAACACGTCCGGATCGGCCGGGAGGCCGGTGAGGCAATCCTCCGGCGGTTCGGGGAGCAAGAGGGCGGCCTGGGTCAAAGCGGGGAGCAAAAGCGAGGGGGATTGCAGCGAGTAGGCCACTTCGGCTCCGCCGGTCAAGGACGCCTCGGCGTTCAGGCGCAAACCGGTGTCGAAGGCGAGGGTGGCGCCGCCGGAAACCGAGAGGCCGCCGTCGGAGTGAAGGTCGAGCCGCAACGGGTTGGCGGGGGAGGATTGCAGGGTGACGCCGGTATCGCCGCCGTCGTCGATGCGCCGGTTGCCGTCGAAATGCAGGGTCAGCTTGTCCGCGCCGTCGAACAACAGGAGCCCGTCGCCAAAACCGGTGGAGACCTCGGCGGGAAGGGGGATGCCGGTGAGGTCGGCGGAAAAACCGGCGTTGAGAATGCCGGCGTCGGTCACGGTCCCGGTTTTCCAATGGAGGGGAAAATGGTCGTGGGCGATCACCGGAATGCCTTCGGCGGGATCGAACCCGAAGGCTTCGGCCAGCGTGGAGGCGTCGAGTTGGGAGGCGTTTAACGGCAGCCGGGCCGGAAGGCCGCCCTCGCGGGTGAGCGGGGAGGCGAACCGCAGGGGGGAGTTGCCCCCGAAGCGTCCGTCGGCCCTCGTGAATTCAAAATGCAGCTGCCCGTTTTCCTCCACCAAAGTCGCGCCGCTTGGGAAGGTAAGAAGCAGACCGGCTTCGCGGCCGCCGGTGGTCGTCCCGCCCGGCCGGTAGGCGAACGGCCCGAGCCTACCGGTGGCCGGGTCGATGCGCGGCAGCGCCCCGCGGCGGGGTTCGCCGGTTTCGGCGTCGAGCGCCTCGAACAGCTCCGGGGCGGCCAGCAGGAAACCCGCCACCGGGGAGCGCCCCTCCCGGTTGGCCGTGTCGCGGGCGCGGGCTTGGAAATAGCGGACCGCTTCCGCGCCGGGCAGAATGCTCCGGTGGGTCCAGGTCGGTCCGAATTGGGAGATTTGACCGGACAGTTCCCCGAGAGATGGTTCGACCGCCGTTTCGCCGGAGTAAAACACCACCCCCACCAAGCCCGCCTCGGCGGCCGCGTCCACGGTCAGCAGCAGCAACGGTTCCCCTTCCTCTCCCGCCTCGACGCGGGCGTCCAGATTGGAAACCACCGGGGAGCCGAGTTCCCCCGCGTCGGTGTGTTCGACCACCCGCCAGAACAAGGTGCGTGAGTCGGGTTCGGGAAAAGGGTCGATGAAAACGGACTCCGGTTCCTGGGCGGTGAAGGCGGCGGCCTCTTCCCAGTTGTGCAAATCCACACTGCGCTGCACCGTGTAGTCGCGGCCCGGCACGCTCGTCCACCGGAGCAGCCACCCTTGGCCGGGAAGGCGGACGGGGCCTTCCACGATGGCCAAGGCCGATTCGGTGGGAGGCGGCGTGCTCAGTTCGGCGACCCGCCAGAAAATGCGCCCGGAATCCGGGGCGGTGGCGTCGAGAAATTCCGTCAGCGGGCCGGCGGCGGTCACTTGGCCGATGACTTCCCATTGCACCAGATTCAGGCTCCGTTGAATTTGGTAAACCCGGCCGGTGGTTGAATGCCATTGAAGCCACCACCCCTCTCCTGAAACGTGGGTTGGCGGGCCGGCAAGGCTCAACGGAGTGGCGCCATCCCCCCGCAATTCCGAAAGCGGCGACCCGATCAATGCGAACAACCCCAAAAACAGCCAACCCCGGACGGGCGGTCGGCGAAAGAAGGAAAAGACCGGGATAGGTTTCATAATACGGGTGGATAAGAAAATTTATATTTTCAAGTTTTTGGGAAACGGATTCAAGCGGAAAAATCCCTTGGTCAAAATCTGGATTGCCCGGCGTTTCTCCGGCACGAAAAGTTTTGCCCCCGGGGCGGGGGATGGTTCGGATGGCTCCTTTTCGCAATCATTCGTCTTACATGAAACAGCCAGACAAACCACTTCGTCTTCTCGTTGTCGGATCCGGGGGACGCGAACACGCGCTCGCGGCGCTTTGCCAGCGGAGTCCCTATGCCGCCTCGGTCATCGTGGCGCCGGGCAACGGGGGCATGGCCCATGGGTTCCGGTGCTTCCCGGTGGGCGCCGACGACGTGGCGGGGCTGGTCGATCTGGCCGAGCGCGAGGCGATTGATCTGGTGGTGGTCGGTCCCGAGGTGCCGCTGAACCTCGGCTTGACGGATGCGCTGGCGGAGAAGGGGATCGCCGTCTTCGGGCCGCGGGCGGACGGCGCCCGTTTGGAGGGGAGCAAGATTTTCACCAAGGAATTGCTGCAAAAACACGGCATCCCGACCGCGCGGGCGCGTTGGTTTGCGGACGCGGGCGAGGCGTTGGCTTACGTTCGCGGCGAAACCGCGCCGATGGTGGTGAAAGCCGACGGGTTGGCCGCCGGCAAAGGGGTTACCGTCGCCGCCACGGTGGAGGAGGCGGAGAGCGCCGTTCGCGCCATCATGGAGGAAAAAGTTTTTGGCGAGAGCGGGGCGCGGATTCTAATCGAGGAATGCATGACCGGTGAGGAGGCATCGATCCATGTTTTGGTCTCGGGGCGGGATTACGCGATTCTCCCCACCAGTCAGGATCACAAACGAATCGGGGAAGGGGACACCGGCCCCAACACCGGGGGCATGGGGGCCTACTCGCCGGCGGAGTTGGTGACCGACGAATTGTTGCGCGAGGTGGAGGAAATCATCGTGCGCCCGAGCGTGGAGGCCGTCGCCGCCGAGGGGATGGATTTCCGCGGGGTCCTTTACATCGGCATTATGGTGACGCCGGACGGGCCCAAGGTGATGGAGTACAACGTCCGCTTTGGCGATCCGGAGACCCAGGTAATTCTGCCGAGGCTGCAAACCGATTTGGTTCACCTGCTGCATGCCTGCGCCCATGGCTACTTGAACGAGGTTCCGGTCAAAGTGAAACCGGAACACGCCCTCTGCGTGGTGATTGCCGCCAAGGGGTATCCGGGGGATTATCCCAAAGGCGAACCGATTTCCCTTCCGGAGGAAATGCCCGGTGAATCCTTTGTTTATCACGCCGGCACGGCCCTGGATCCCGATGGTGACTTGGTTTCCAACGGCGGCCGCGTTCTCGGGGTGACCTCCCTGGCTCCCACGCTGCGGCAGGCCGCCGAGGCCGCTTACGGGCTGTGCGCCAAGATTGCGTTTGCTTCGAAGGTTTACCGGCGGGATATTGGCGCGAAACAATTAACACGTTGAATCTGAATTCACAGGGCGGAGCTACCAACGGTCGTCGCCAATCAACGTTGATGCCAATGGATTTCAAATCGCCAATTTTGCCACTGATTTTGTCACTCCTGCTGCCGGCGGCCGCCGGCGGCGGGACGGTTGCGCCCGCCGTGGATCCGCGCGACGAGGCTCTGTTTCCGGAAAAGTTTTTTCCCGGCGTTTCGGACCTTTCCATGGACGAGATCGTGGTGGCCGGGATGAAAAGTCTTTATCCGCGCCGCTTGCTCGACGCCTTGCCGGAGAGTGCCGCCCGACCGGTGGATACGGACGAAACCCATGTGGTGCGGAAATTGGATGAGCAAACGGTTTATCTCCGCGTTCTTGATCTCGAAGGCGCCCTCCCGGCGGTCCGTGAACAGTTGCGGCACCCGGTTCTGTTGCTGGACCTGCGGTTTGTGCGGGCCGGTTTGGAGGAGACGCTTTCGCTGGGCGCTTTGTTGACCCGGCAAAGCCGGTTCGCCCTGCGGCTGTCCGGCAATTATCCCCATTCCGTCGATACCGACGCGGAAGGCCGTGTCAGCGTTTCGGGCGAAGGAGCGCGCGCGTCCGGTCAGACGGTGTTCACCCTTTCCAGCCACGCCACCAAGGGGCCGGTGGAAGCGATGCTGGCGCAACTAAAAGAGGACGGCGACGTGATTTCCATCGGTCCGGCCTCGGCCGGGCACACCGCTTCCTATCGTGAGCTGGAGGGTGTTTCCCAAGTTTGGGTCATGGATGGGGAAATCCTTCCGGTCTCGGGTGAGTCGTTGGTGGACAGCGGCTTTCGGCCCCGCGTGAGTGTCACGGTGTCGCCTGAAGCCGACCGACGGGCCTACGCCGCGCTGACGGAGGACGTTCCGCTGGAGCGTCTGGTGGAAGGGCGTTCAGGCCGTCCCCGGTTTGACGAAGCCCGCTTGGTGCGTGAACATAACGGCGGTCGAAACGATTCTCCGGATGAGGAGCCGGAGGAGGAACGGGCGGAGCGTCCCGCCGTGCCGGTGGACCCGGTCTTGCAACGCGCGTTGAACATCATCAGCGCCCTGCGGGCCCTGGGCAAAATCTCGAACTGACGCAGCTAACCATGAGCAGCCAACCAGATACTTTACTTTTCGTGTGCACCGCCAACATCTGCCGCAGCCCGATGGCCGCGCGGCTGATGCGGCACGCGCTGGACGCGGAGCCCGAACCGCTGCGTTCACTGAAAGTGGAGAGCGCCGGCGTGGTGGCGGGGATTGGCGACGCGCCCTCGCGCAACTCCGAGGAGGCGTTGCGGAAGGTGAATCTCGATTTGAAGAACCACCGCAGCCAGCCGGTCACTCCGGAGATGCTCGACCGTGCCTTGGCTGTTTTTTGCATGACCGAGAGCCACCGCGCCATGCTCAACACCCATTTTCACAATCTCCCCGAACATGTTTACCTGATGCGCGAATTGATTGCCAACGGGGGCAACCCGGAAATTCCCGATCCCTACGGCATGAGCCTCGGCGCCTACGAAGCCTGCCGTGACAGCATGGTGGAGGCCGTTCCCTCCCTCCTGCAATTTTTGCGCAAACTGAAATCTTGAACTCGAAATCCGCATAGCCGGAAAAATTTTTATCATGCCAACAAAAGACATCCTTCCCACCTTGAACGCGGCCGATCTGGCCAGTGTCGATCCGGAAATCCAAGCGGCCATCGCCGCCGAACTGGAGCGCCAGCAAAACCACATCGAGCTGATCGCTTCGGAAAACTTCACCCTGCCCGCCGTCATGGAGGCCCAGGGCAGCGTGTTGACCAACAAATACGCCGAAGGCTATCCCGGCAAACGCTGGTATGGCGGCTGCGAGCACGTGGACGTGGTCGAGCGGCTTGCCATTGAGCGGGCCAGGGAGCTGTTCGGCGCGGAACACGCCAACGTGCAACCGCATTCCGGCAGCCAGGCCAACACCGCCGTCTATCTCTCGGTCCTTAAGCCGGGCGACAAAATCCTGACCATGGACCTCAGCCACGGCGGCCACCTGACCCACGGCCATCCCAACAATTTCAGCGGCCAGCTTTTTTCGGTGGTCAACTACGGCGTCAGCAAGGAGGACGAGCGTATCGACTACGATCAGATCGCCGGCGTGGCCGAGCGGGAAAAACCGAAAATGATCACGGTCGGCGCCTCCGCCTACTCGCGGATCATCGACTTTGAGCGCATGGGGCAAATCGCCCGCGACTGCGGCGCCCTGCTTTTGGCCGACATCGCCCACATCGCCGGGTTGGTGGCGGCCGGTGTTCACCCGTCGCCCGTTCCGCACGCAGACTTTGTCACCACCACCACCCACAAAACCCTGCGGGGCCCCCGCGGGGGATTGATTCTTTGCCGCAAGGAGCACGCCAAAAAAGTGGATTCGGCCATGTTTCCCGGCGTTCAAGGGGGGCCGCTCATGCACGTCATCGCAGCCAAGGCGGTCTGTTTCAAGGAAGCCCTCAAGCCGGAATTCCGGGTTTACCAAGAGCAGGTCGCCCGCAACGCCAAGGCGCTGGCCGCGGCCCTGAGCGCCCGCGGCTTCCGCCTGGTGAGCGGCGGCACCGACAACCATCTCATGCTGGTGGACCTTCGCGACAAAAACGCCGACCTGACCGGCAAGCAGGCGCAGGAGTTGCTCGACCGGGCCAACGTCACCTGCAACAAAAACACCATCCCGTTCGAGACCCGCAGCCCGTTTCAGGCCAGCGGCATCCGCCTCGGCACCCCCGCCGTGACCAGCCGCGGCATGGGGGAGGCGGAAATGGAGGAGATCGCCCTCGCCATCGACACGGTGCTCTCCCATCCGGAGGACGAAGCCAAAATCTCCGAAGGCCAGTCCATCGCCCTCGATCTCTGCCGCCGCTTCCCGCTGCCCTACCGGCTCTGAACCGGCGGGCGGCGAAACCGCGCGCGGATCGACTCGACCGCTTTATCAGGCCGCTCGACCTCCAATGTTGGGCGGCCTTTTTTTGGCGGCCCTGCTTCGTTTCCTTTGCCGAAGATGTTCGCCGGTCAATCGGGTCGGCGTTGCGGAATCGCACCGCTGCTTCTCAACAAAAGCCCCTGGCTTGAATGACCTTAGGATAAGAACTTGATCGAAATCGCTATCGAAATCGAAATCGGGATCGCTATCCAAAATCCGCAGATTGTTTGATTGAAAATGGATACATGTCCTTGATTGCCTCCTATTCCCACTCTCGGCGCGGCGGCCCGCCGCTTTCTGGCAAAAGCGTTCAGGGCGTTTGAAGACACGTTCATGGTCTTTTCATTTGGCCGTTTTCTCTTGTCGAAGGACGGGGAAAAAGCGGCTGACCGTCTGGTTTTTGTCCAGAGTCATGTCTTCCATTCTCTGACGTCTTTCATTCTCCCTCATGCTGATTTGAGCGGTTTAACTTCCTTCCGGATGATGGCGATCCTGTCGCGTTCAGCCAGCCGAAGGTCATGGTTTTTTTGCAGGTTGAGCCAAAGTCCGGGAGAAGTGCCGAAATAGGTGGCCAAACGCAGGGCGGTTTCGGTTGTAATGGAGCGTTTGCCGTTGACCAACTGATTCATCGTTGATTGCGAAATTCCCGTGTCCGCCGCAACCCGATACGGCGTGATGCCAGCCGGTTTGATAAATTCCTCCAGAAGAATTTCTCCCGGATGAGGTTCGGAAAGTGCGTTGTTGTCTCTTTTCATAAGTATTTAATGGTAATCGACAATTTCCAAGTCTGTTGCGTTTCCGGCCTCAAAGCGAAAACAGATGCGGAATTGGTCGTTGATGCGAATGGAATACTGGCCGGTCCGGTCGCCGGAGAGTTTTTCGAGACGGTTTCCGGGCGGAAGGCGAAGATCGTTCACGGACTCCGCGGACTCAATCAGACGAATTTTTCGCAGGGCCGACTGTTGCAACGCCGTCGGCAGTTTCTTGTGGCGCCGATTTCGAAAAAGCGCCTCAGTCTGCTTGCAGGCGAAGCTTTTAATCATGAGTCCGGAACTTAACGCCTCGCACCTATATTCGTCAAACGAAAACAGTCTGAGCATCCTCTTTTTCGCACGGGGCCACGGCGGGAAATGGGGTCAGGGCTGGCGAGGAATGGGGCGAGGAATGGGGTCAGGGCGAAACATATTACATTTTGTCATGTTGCATTTAACCGATGCACCCGGACGCGAAAGGCGTCCGGACTTCCAAGACGGAGTTTACTGGCGATCCAGGCACAGGGGACGCCGGCTTCCCGCAACAGTCGGGCCAATTCAATGTTCCACCCATCGCGTTGATTTCTCTCCTTCACTTCTTCCAGGGTTCTCCCGCCCTGAACCAAAACCCGAGCACCAGGAGAAACGCCTCCGCCGCTCCGGCGCTTGCAAAGAGTCTCTTCATTTCAGTCCCCGATATCGAAATACTCAGCCTGACCCCGTGCCCGGTATCCAGAACCGCAAATCGATTGAACATGGGATACCCCGGCAGGCTCAGTCTGAAGCTCAGAAACAAGCGATGTTAAAATTCAAGGGCCTTACCTGACCCTTTTCCGCCGCGGACCCTTTTCCGCCGCGCTAAGGGCCGACCCTTTTCCGCCGCTTTCAGGATTAACACGCGTACGCTGGTACGTGCAACATAAGTGAGGAGTGAGTGACCCGATGTCCGATACAGCCAGCCGGCACGGATCTAAAGAGAAGATCGAAGTAAACCGATGAACTAGGGTGACGCAGCTTGCTGTGGCGCCTCGACCCGGGCTTAGCCGTTCATCGGCGCGGGGTGAGGAAAATCAATCGAAACACTCCACGAACAAGCCGAAATAGAATAAAAATTGTCTGACTCATTCTGCCAGTGACTTAAGGCGGACAAACGAAAAGAGACAAGGTCCTCACGTCCGATTCCGAGGGAATATTGTGAATTTTCAATTACAGCGGGCAGGCCCCATGATTGGGTCTCGGGAAAAGCTTCCCTCTTCGCTTTTCCGGGTTGTATTCCGGTGAATGAAGAAAACGGCTGCCAGGGCGGAGAAGCCTCCGGCGGAAAGGGTCCAGGCTGGACCGATAATACCGGCGACAAACCCGGACAACAAAAAGCCGACCGGAGCCGCCCCCATGAAAGCCATCGTAAAAAAGCTCATCACCCGGCCTCTCTTCGAGTCGTCCACCATGACTTGCAGGTGCGTATTGATCGAAGCGGTCCAGAGCAGCATAGCCGCGCCCAGCAGAACAAGCAAAGCTCCCGCGACCAGTGTCCATCGCGACAGGGCAAAGAGGATCAACACGATACCCGATGCCACGCCACCCGAGAAAATCAAGCCTTGGAAGCTGCCCGTGTTCTTGCGCACGGCGAGGTAGAGCCCTCCGAAAATCGCGCCTACCGCCGGTGCGGCCGAAAGGTATCCAAATACCAAAGCGTCTCCGCCCAAAATTTCGCTGGTAAAGAGCGGAAGCAGGGCGGTGTAGGGAAAAACGAAAAGGCCCGCCACCGTAAGCACGAGGATGCCATTCCGGATCGGCACCGAGTTCCAAGTGTAGGAAAACCCTTCGCGGATATCTCGCAGGATTCGCAGTCTTCCCGTGTTTCGGGGAGGGGTCGAGCGGATCATGCAAAAGCTGAACGCTCCGAAGGCACACCCCGCCGCGTTCAAGCCGAAACAGGCAGCCGCCTGCCCCGCGGCCAACAACAAACCGGCCGCCGACGGACCGGCAAGCCGCGCGAGATTGAATGTGATCGAGTGCAATGCCACCGCATTGGTCAGGACTTTGCGATCCACCAGGGAAGCGACGATGCTTTGGCGCACCGCAATGTCGATTCCATGCATCATGCCAACTCCGAACGACAGCGCAAACAAGTGCCAGACCTCGGCCCCTCCCGACCAAATCAACACGGCCAGCACCGCCGCCTGCACTGCGGTGAGGGTTTGCGTCCCAATCAGGAGCCATCTTTGTTCGAAGACGTCGGCCAGGCTTCCGGCAATCGGAACCAGAAAAAAGCCGGGGAAAAGGGCCACCGCGCCGATGGCTCCCAGCAGGAAAGCCGAGCCGGTCATTTCGTAAATGATCCAGCCGAGGGCCACCTGCTGGGCCCAGTGGCCGGTCATGCTCAGCACTTGACCCGCGAAAAACCAGCGGAAATCACGAAAACCGAGCGCCTGAAAAAAAAAGGTCTTCATCCTGGCAAGACCTCCCCGTTTCCGGACAAGCGCCCTCCCGGCCGTCCGCTTCGGAATGGAATCTTCCGGTCAGTCAACGGAGATCACCACCTTGCCGAAATAACTTGGTATGCATTCATTGCTTGTACATCAAAAAACGGCCTGCCTCCGCGACTGGTCAAATGTTTATACAATATCAAGTGCCAAGTTCAAAGAGTCAACCCCGAATGGTGCCATGCCTAAATGGATACAATAAAACCACAGCGTTTTTCCCTTCATGCAAAACGGACCGGTGGGAGCCGCTCCGCAAACCAACCCAGAGTCGGCAAAAAGGGTCAGGGTCGGCAAAAAGGGTCAGGTCGGCAAAAAGGGTCAAGGTCGGCAAAAAGGGTCAGGTCATGTGGTTTGTGGTTGACGGATGCCTCTGTGTTCCGTCATGGAAGGTGGGATGGCAAGAAAGTTGCGATTGG